>JAPLWW010000101.1 GCA_026396375.1 Microcaldota archaeon
TTATCTCCTGGGCTATGAACTGCACCAATTGCGCATGGTTCTGCTCATTGTCTTTCATTACAACATCAAGAAGCACTTCGTATCCCTCTCCCCTTATCCTGCTCCTCAAGGCCGGGTTTATCTCGCTTATGTCGGTTATGTTCATTGCTCCGACAAAAATAAAGTCACAAGGAACATTGTCAACTCTCACTATCGCTCCTGTGCTTGTTGTATTCCTTCCAACTATAGGAAATAATTTGTCCTGCATCGCAGTGAGGATGCTTCTCTGTAATTTATATTCTATTGAGGTCAGCTCATCTATGAACAATACTCCCTCATGCGCAGAATGGATTGCTCCGGGAACAACCCTCAGGAATGGCTGAATCCCTATCTCAGGGTGCCCTCCATAGGGGTCATGCTGGATATCCCCCAGCAATTCGCTTTCGCTTGCGCCTGTTGCCTGGACAAATGTGCTTCTTTCCAAGGCAACCAAAACTTTCTTGTCGTCCTTTGAGCTTGTGGATATTTTCTTTATCTCCTCCTGGGTGAGGATCCTTATCCTGTTGTTTCCGAACTGCTCGTATATCAGGATTTCCTTCTTGCCCATAGGGTCCCTTTTTTCAGCCTTGACGAATTTCTTGGAATTTGGAATGTTGGATGGCTTCGGCAATGACACCAGGTCATTGAAGGGGTTGTTTGCTATCTTTGACTGGAGCTTTCCTGCTCCGCAAAATGGGCAGATGTCAATGTCTGCATTGCTTATTTCCCCGCACCTTGAGCACCTGAATCCCAATTCCTCTGCAACGAATATCGGCGCATCGGCAGGGTCAATGAGCTTTCCAATGGTATCCTTCTGGCTTGGCTTTGATGGCATATCCTCCCTTCTTTCAAGCTTTAGTATTGGCCTCTCTGGCTTTGACGGATTGTGCAGAACTGAGATCTGGATTTTTGGAGGATGGAGTATCGAGGAAATGCACCTTGCGATAAGGCTTTTTCCAGTACCAGGCGGACCTACAAGAAGCAGGTGCCTTTTCTGCATGGCAGAGACCCTTGCGAACCTCACAGCCCTTTCCTGGCCTATTATCCTGGAAAAGGGATCCTCAGGAATCGGAATGTCTGCCGTTGAGTCGTATTTCTCTATCGACTTCAGCAGAATGTCGTTCATTTTTTCCCTTGGGCTATTTATAACTGGAAGCATGATTGACAATGAATGAAAAACATTTTTAATACGATGCTTATAATCTAATAGGGAATAGGAGGGGTCTTGGGGTAACCTGGTAGCCTGTTAGCTTCGGGAGCTAGAGATCCGGGTTCAAATCCCGGAGGCCCCATCCTGTAAGGAAACCAAGGTTTCCTTGAAGCTTTTTCTAAAAGCTCCAGCAAAAACACTTTCTTTTACGTAGACGCTTTTCTTTTTGAAAGAAAAGGGCTGTTCCAACCTTCCTTTTATTTGATACTCTAGCGCTATTTTTAATCTCTTTTATTCAAAGAAAGGCATGGCTCAGAGGCTTGGAAAGAATTTTGCAAAGAAAGCAATCAACAAGCCAGATTTAGCCAGGCAGAAATTATCAACTGAGAAAAGAAATGTTAGCCCTGAAAAGCAGAAGCAGTTCAACAGCATGCTTTTGGATGCTGCCCTTATAGGCAATGTAAAAAGGGTTGAAAGGCTATTGAAGGCAGGCGCTGATGTGAATACGAAATATAAGAAGGGATGGACTGCGCTGATGTATGCTGCAGGGAATGGTCACAGTGAAACGACGAAGATTTTAATTGAAAATGGCGCTGATGTGAATGCAAAAAAGAAAGATGGGGAG
>JAPLWW010000013.1 GCA_026396375.1 Microcaldota archaeon
CTTTCTTGCGAACCTTCCTATCGCTCCCCAGTTTCTTGGGTTTGGGCCAGGGATCATCTGGGGATTGCCCAGAAGCTCGTTCTTCATCCTTTTCCTGAAAAGCTCGAATATCTTCCTATGGTCGAATCCCTCTGCCTTGACATACTCTATTATCCTTTTCCTGTCATCGGAATTCATAGGCAGGAATCCCTTGTCCCTAACATGGAGGTGGTATCCCCTGTTTCCCGAAAACGCTATCAGCATGTCCTTTGCCCCGAACTCATCCTTCATGATCTCTATCAGCTTTTTCAGCTCCTCCTTCATGGCTTTCATTGCCTCAGCTGTTGTTTCAGGCGAATCCAAGTCAAATACCAGCTCTGAGCCCAGCCAGTTCTTCTTTTCCATCGGCGTTGCGTCAGGAAACTCGTAATAGGCAACCGAATGGGAGATATAGAGAGGGCCTTCGGATGAAAGGTATGCGTTGAGCTCCTGGTCGGAGAAGAATGCCATGTGCCTTTTCGCTATCTTCCTTCCGAAAACGCCTATTCCGAATTCCCTCCTTTCAACGTTGAATATGCTTTTTTTGTTCCTGGAGTAGTATTCCTTGAAAAGCTCCGTTATCCACCTATTTCCGTCCATGTTTCCCTGCACCCCACTGTAAAGGATTCACTATCCCGCATTGCGCAACGCACAATCCATATAATTTCATCTTCTCGCAGCTTGGCATGCTGTACTTGTGCTCTATTATGTGCTTTATCTGGTAGCTGGAGATCTTCTCGTTGTAATCCGGGGAATTGGAGAATATTTTCAGCATGTCATCCATCTCCACATTCCTGTTCATCAGGTAAACTGCAAGGGACCATCTTGCGTAATGGCCCAGGTTCTTGTGCATCCTCATCTCGTCAAGCAGTTTTTCCACGCAGGGGGGATTGTCCCCTTCCTTGAACGAGACCTTGGCTCCCTCCCTTTTCGGGATCTTGCTGAGCACGAAATTCCCCATGGTGTTGAAATAGATGTCCTTTGTCTCTATCTTTGGGATGGAATAAAGGTGCCTCGTTATCGCCTCCTGGAGCATCCTTTTCAGCTCGTCAAAGTTCAGCCTCACCTTTCCGTTTTTTATTTCTCGGTAAAGCATGTTGTAGTCTATTGACTGCGGGGCGTATTTCACGAAGGAATAGGCATCGGTTGTGTAATTTCCGTTTTCCTTTTCATAGGTGATGCTGAATTCAGAAAAAAGCAGCTTCAGCTCTTCGTCAACATCCTGCTTATTGGATATGGACTTGCTGTAGAATGATTTCGAGAATGATATCGCGAACCTGCTTGTGACATAGCTGTTGGCCAGGTTTGTAAGCATCATCCTGATTATCGCGTAGATGACAAGCTCCTCCGTCCTTGTTTCCCTTGAGTCGCTCCTTATTATGGGATATTCCCCGTTGATTAGTACATTCAGCAGCCTTTTCTTCGCCTCTGCCCCGAGGTATTCGTTCTTCAGCAGCGAAACGTGGCTTTCAATCTCCTTTTTCGCATATGATGAAAACGGGTACCTATAGGCTAGCTCTAGATTGTCCATTAGAATAAGTTAAATCAAAAAGAAATATAAGCTTGAGGGTATAATCCAAAAGTAATTCTTTTGGTTGAACCGCAAACATAGTTTTTCTTTCCCGTAGACGGATTTCTTTTTTCTAAAAAGAAAGGGGCTGAATAAAAAGACAATCGGATCCGATCATTTCTCAGACTGCTTGTTCTTCCCTTTCTTCGAAAAGCTCGCGTATTTGTTCTCGTGCCTGCTTTTTTCCTTCTTCTTTGCCATAAACAACACCCCAATTAATTTTTGAAATAAAAAGAGTCAAATAAAAAAACCGTCATTCAACCGGAGAAATGTAGATTACAGAGTCTCCCCTGAGGAAGATGCTCTTGAACTCCTTCTCTCCTTCGCCTTCCTTTATCGTTGCATTAAGAAGTATGATGTTCATGTGCACGTCAAAGGAATCCATCCTTCCCGTAAATTCCTTGTTTCCCTTTATTCCAACCACGACCTTCTTGTCTATTGACTTGTTGAGCAAATCAAAGGGTCTTTTTTGTACTGTGTTCATCATCTGGATTCACCTTATTATTATCAGTTTCTCTATTTTCTCTCCTATGAAACATTTTAAAACGTTGATGCGGATTATGGCCGTGGAAATTCTGGTTCTGGCTGTAATGCTGCTGGGGCCTTTCAGGAAGCATTATCAATTTATCTGCATAATGGGAAAGCGCGCTGCTGAACCCGAAGTTTATGCTCAGGATGTAGATCTTCTTGCCGAGCTCCTTTATCCTTGTTATCGCAGGCACGAAGTCAGTGTCCCTCGTTACAAATACGACCGCGGTAACCTCCTTCTGCGTCGCTGCGTAGAAAACAGAATCCGTTGCCATCGCAACGTCAACGTCCCCTGATGTCACTATCGCCTTGTATCCCTGGTTTATGATCGCCTCTATCAGGCTCCCGGATGCGTACTGGTCAACATAAACCGAGGCAGTGTGTATGACTCCGTCCTTCAGCAGAAGCCCCTTGACTTCAGCCAGGTCTATCTTTGCGTCCTTCCTTATCATGTTTGGGCCGTCGACAAAAACAGCGAAAACTTCCTTCTCTTCTTTCTTTTTTCCAAAAATGCTCAAAATATCCATTAAAAACACCTTATCATATGATATTTACAAATCAACATCTCAACCAAAGAATTTAAATGTATTGCTAGAGGCTATCTTTGCGGCTTCATCTACGCTTATCCTCTTCACATCTGCTATATACC
>JAPLWW010000096.1 GCA_026396375.1 Microcaldota archaeon
GCCGAATGTCCATGACTGGTTGAAAGGTCCTAAAGTTGCACTAACGCTTCCTTTGAAATAGTCTATTTGTTTAGTATTAAGTTCACATGCATGGCTCGGTTGATTACCTATGCAATGATTGGTATTATCATCTGAATTGTTGTACCAATAAGAATTGACTGCGAAACCAGCATAATTGTATCCTATCAGTCCGCCGCCATTACTTCCAATTACTGCACCTGTCGCAAAAGAATTGGTTATAGCGTTATTATAAAGATATCCCACTAGTCCGCCAAAAGATGATGTTCCTGTTACGTTGCCTGTCGCGTAGCAATTGGTTACAGAACCACCCTGTCCTAACAATCCACCAACATAATTAGTTCCGTTTACGTTGCCTGTCGCGTAGCAATTGGTTACAGAACCATCTGATAAACCTATTAGCCCGCCAACATATTCACTTCCTTTTACGTTGCATGTAGAAAAAGAATTACTTACAGGACCACCATAAGGAGCAGAATGCGCTCCTATTAGTCCACCAACAATAGTATTGCCTGTTACGTTGCCTGTTGCGTAAGAATTGGTTACAGAAGCCTCTACGTTTCGTCCTACTAATCCACCAACTCTAGCAAATCCATTTATGTTTACATCTATCAATCCGACATTTTTGATTGTTGACCAACGAGTATATCCGAATAATCCAACACTATCTTGTGTTGATCTATTGATGTACAATCCTGTTATTGTATTATTTCTTCCATCAAAAGTTCCAGTGAAATAAGGACTGGCTGACCCTACTGGGTCGAATCCCATGTAGCTTGATGATGTTGCATTCCAGTTCCAGCCCGCAGTCTCAGAGCAGTCAAAGCTATTATTAAGCGAATAATTTGCGCCAAGATTATCTTTCATGCTTTGCAGCTCAGTGCAGTTGGTTATCATATAAGGATTTCCCAAGGAGCCGTCTCCGCTCATTGATGTTGTTTCATAATTTCCTGAAGTCTTCGTCTTTGTTGCCGTTGTCGAGATTGAGCCTGAATCTGAAGAAGAGCCTGTTTTTGTCGTTCCCCCTACATTATTAGTGGGAGTCTTTGCCTTTGAGCCTGTTTCCCCAATGGACGGGCTTCCGTATCCCGGGATGCAGGTGGGATCGTCGGGTGCGCAAGTCGAAAGGACATTGCTTCCGCCCGAGGAAAGCTGGATGGGGGATCCTGACTCAAAAAGCACAAATGCAAGCCCTGCGAGGGCTACAACCATGATAATATAGATTCCATACATCCTGAATAAGCCATTCAAAGACAACATGTACCTATTTTAGTATAAAAGGGTTTAAAAACATGGATTTCCTGCGAGGATATTCTATATATATTCCATCGGCATTCCCTTCTATGTTCCCTTGCCGCTGTTAACATCATGTTAACATTTAAAAATGTTTGTTAATAAGGTATTAACATGATACGAAGAAGCATTGTGATATCCATAAGGAATGCTCCTCAAGCAAGAAAAGAAAATAGTGATCTTGAGGAATTCTCGCAGATGCTCAATATGATGTCAAGGAGAGACACTCACGGCACCAGGAATGTTGACGGAAGGTATGTGATGGAAAGCGAAAGCATGGAGCAGTACATCAACAGATTGGAAAAGGAGGCGGAAGAAACGTTTACAGTATTGAGGCAATTGGCCAAAAGCATAGACAAGAAATACGCAAGGAGGGAAATAAAAATTAAATAAATGGTGGAAAAAATGGCAGACGAAAAAAATATAATACTCAAGGTTTCTGAATCTTTGAGAAGCGATGTTGGAAGGAGCATTGCAAGGCTTGATTCAAAGGCAAGGAAAGAGCTCAGCCTTTCAGTCGGGGATTTCATAAGGCTGGCTGGAAAAAGGCAGACAATAGCGATAGTGTGGCCTGCGCATCCTGAGGACGAGGGATTGGATATTATCAGAATAGATGGAATCCTGAGGAACAATGCAGGCGTGGGGATAGGAGAAAAGGTCAAGGTGTTCAAGACAGAGATAAAGGAGGCTTCAAGGATAATCCTGGCACCTAAGGAGCAGATAAGATATAGTCCGGAGCTTGAGGATTATGTGCATAAAAGGCTGATCAACAGGCCCATGATAAAGGGGGACATGATACCGATAGGGGTTTTTGGAACTGCGCTTCCGCTTTCTGTTGTGCAGACGCAACCGCAAGGAGCGATAATAGTCACTGAAGCAACGCAAATCTCGATAAAATCAGAGCCTGAAAAGACAGACGAAAGAATACCCACTGTGACATATGAGGACATTGGAGGGCTGGGGGAGCCGATACAGAAGATCAGGGAGATGGTCGAGATACCAATGAGGCATCCTGAGCTGTTCGAAAGATTGGGGATAGAGCCTCCGAAAGGGGTTTTGCTTTACGGGACTCCTGGAACAGGAAAGACATTGTTGGCAAAGGCAGTTGCAAACGAAAGCGACGCTTCCTTCTATTATATAGGGGGGCCTGAAATAGTGAGCAAGTATGTTGGGGAAAGCGAGCAGAAATTAAGGAAGATTTTCGAGGACGCGGAAAAGAGCGCGCCAAGCATAATATTCATTGACGAGATAGACGCGATAGCGCCAAAAAGGGAGGAAAGCCAGGGGGAGGTGGAAAGAAGGATGGTCTCCCAGCTTTTGACGCTGATGGACGGGCTGAAGAACAGGGGCCAGGTGGTTGTCATTGGAGCGACAAACAGGCCGGAAACGATAGATCCTGCATTGAGGAGGCCAGGAAGGTTTGACAGGGAGATAGAGATAAGCGTGCCTGACAAGGCGGGAAGAAGGGAGATACTGGAGATACATATGAGGAACGTTCCGCTTGATGCGATGCCTCCAAGGCCGGACTTGACCGCAAAGCTGATAATAAGCTCGATTGTTGATAGCTATCCTGAAAAAAAGGAAATGATAAACGATAACAAGAAGGACATTGAGAAGCTCCTGAACATCCTTTGCTCAAGGGAAGCGATAGCCTCTGTCTATTCCAGCATGATAATGGAGGAGACAAAGGAAAAGGCGGAGATAAATCCGGATATGCTGTACTCGAAGCTGGCCGCAGGGTCAATAGTGAAGTATGCCGTGACAAAGGCGATGAAAAAAGGCAATCCCGAGGAAAAATACTCTGTTGACATCAACAAGGTGATAGACACCAACATCATAATCGGGGACATCAACCAGGCGATAAAGAGGATAAAATCAAACGATGCGTTTGAATTTCCTGATATGATCAACAACAGGCAGGTGATGCAGGAGATGGGGACAATGGTCTCGTCATTGAAATCAAATGAGGAGTTCAGCTCATCTTTGTCAAAGCTGATTTCATCTGCATTGATAGACGAAATGGCGCAGATGACCTACGGATACACTGGAGCCGACATGTCAGCGCTGGTGAAAGAATCTGCGATAAAGGCATTGAGGAGGATACTTCCTGAGCTTAACATCGAAAATGTTGACGAGCAGATCTCTGAAGAGATGCTTGAGAAGATAAATGTCACAACAGAGGATTTCTTCAGCGCGCTGAATGAGATACAGCCTTCCGCATTGCGCGAGCTGTATATTGAAAGGCCGAATGTCAAATGGGACGACATAGGGGGATTGGACGGGATAAAGGCTGAGCTGAAGGAGGCTGTTGAGCTGCCTTTGAAGAATCCAGAGATATTCGAAGAGATTGGAATAAGGGCTCTGAAAGGGGTTCTTCTTTTCGGAGTCCCTGGAACCGGGAAAACTCTTTTGGCAAAGGCTGTTGCAAGCGAAAGCGACGCCAACTTTGTGGCGATAAACGGTCCGGAAGTTCTTAGCAAATGGGTGGGGGAAAGCGAGAAAGCAGTAAGGGAGATATTCAGGAAGGCAAGGCTGTCCTCTCCTTGCATAATATTCATTGACGAGATAGATGCCATAGCCCCGAAAAGAGGAAGCGGAGACGAGGGAACCAAGGTCACTGAAAGGATGGTCAACACCCTGCTTACTGAGATGGACGGCATAAGGGGGCTGAACAGCGTGTTTGTCATTGGAGCTACCAACAGGCCGGATATCCTGGACACTGCATTGCTTAGGGCAGGAAGGTTCGACAAGATAATAGAGATTCCTTTGCCTGATGAAAATTCAAGAAGAAGCATTCTTGAAATACACACCAGAAGGATGGCTTTGGCCAAGGACATAAACAAGGAAGAGATAGTGAAAATGACAGGGGGATTCAGCGGGGCCGACATTGAGAATTTGGTTAGGGAAGCAGGGATGAACGCCATAAGGAGGCTGCAGAGCCAGAAGGGAAAGAAGGAGAGGAACGTGAGGATGGACGACTTCATGGAGGCATTTAAAAACATAAGGCCGCCAATGAAGTTCAAGGAGGGTTCCAAAAAATCAAAGGAGGAGATGTACGGATGATGTTCAAGAAGATATTGGCTTTGTTTTTCTTTTTCATAGGAGTGTCGTTGATAGTGTTTTCGCTGTATCCGGGAATGGATATTATAGCATTGCTGAAAATGCTTGCGCTTTCTTTGGGAGCGACAATAATGATAAACTTCATCTATGACAAGGTAATATCAGTAAAAGTCCATGACAGGGTCGTTGTTGTCTCCAACTCATTCTATCCTGCGATATTCGGCAAGCACGGAATAGTCACCCACATGTCAAGGAACAGGAAGGAAGTGAAAGTGAAACTGGACGACGGGGAGGAGGTTTTCGGGATTGTGGAAAGCAACGAGACGATGTTCTCGCCACCTGTTGTAAGGGCGGTCTATTCCGAAAGGAAAGTGGACTGAATGGATCTTGGAAAGCTCATCGCAAAAGGATCCGAGGCTGAGATCTATTCTAATGAAGATAAAATAATAAAATTCAGGAACAGGAAGGATTACAGGATAAAGGAAATAGATGAAGCATTGAGGAAGGAAAGGAACAGGAGAGAGGCAAGGATGCTGAAAAAGGCAAGGGAGATCGGCCTTCCGGTTCCCAATGTCATAAAAGAGGAAAAGGACTATTTCATAATGGAAAAGATAGATGGGAAAAAGGCAGAATCCTCAATCGAGACTGCAAAGCATATAGGAGAGGCCTTGGCAAAACTGCATAATAACGGGATAATCCATGGGGATTTGACTCCTTATAACATGATAATCAGGAAAAACAAGTATCATATAATTGATTTTGGGCTTAGCTTTTTTTCCAATAGGATAGAGGACAGGGCGGATGATCTGCTTACATCATATTACTCATTAAGGGAGCATGAAAAAACCCTGTTCAGCTCTTATGAAAAAAACAGCAAGGACGGGAAGGAAGTCGTCAAAAGGATGGAAAAGATAAAGGGAAGGGTCAGGTATGCCAATGACAAGGGATGCTAAAGGCCAGGTTTCATTGTCCTTCATAGCCTCATTTGCAGCGATCGTCATTGTTGTCTTCATAATGTTCCAAGGGTTATTGCTGTCATCCCAAAATATAACAGGCGGCATAGAGGAGATAGGCAATAAGGTCTCGTGCAAGGAAAATGCGATAGCGTACAACATCTGGAAGATGGGGATTCCCGGAAGCTCGACATTCTACTCAAAAAAGACAATGGTAGTTGACAACGAGAGCCAGTATGTGATATGCGGAGATTACAAAGAGGAAATAATGGGCAATCAGAATGAAAGGAACTGGATATAGGGGAATTTTCACTATTGATGCGCTGGTCACGCTGATACCGATAATGATAATTGCATACATCGGGATAACGTCATTCTCAATGAGGGCGCAGGCAACCAACAGCCTATACCAGGACAATGCCATGCTTAATTTGGTAGAGGTATCCGATTACATGATCAGGAAAACGGCAGTCTGCGAAAACTCCATGTGCCACATGAACTGGATAAATGGAATAGAAGAGAGCAAGGGATATTACACAGGATTCAGTCCATTGGAAAGCTCAAGCTGCATATATCGAATAGTCAATTACCAGACCAGCGACGACATAAGGAAACTCTATTTTTGCAAACGGTAAAAGGCTAAATCATTTTGTTACTCTTATGATCAGGCTTTTGGATTTCTTATTCTCCATGATCAGGCGGGCGATGTAATTTCCTTCGGCTATCCTTGACGTGTCCCAAACGAAAGTGTCCGGCTTGTTCCTGTTCAGCTTCATTATTGCCCTGCCTTTCATGTCATAAATGGCGCATTCTGCTGCTCCGGCAGCGATAATTGAGTATCCTAAACCTGTTTTCTTGATCAATGGCGCTGGAAAAACATCGATTTTCGGCATTATTTTGGCTCCAGTTGTTGAGCGGTAATCATATACCCCTGTCTTTACATCAAAAGTTACGGACGTAATTTCTGTGTTGTCTGCGCTGAATACTATTTTAGTTACTCCGCCTGTCTCATCTTTAGCGCCATAGCATCTGGCTCCCAGGGTTTTGGCAACGAATTCAGCCAGATTCATGCTTCCGATATCCTGTGCTGTGCCGCATGCATTGAGAACAACATCGCACCTGTCATTAAGGAGAGGTTTCATCTGGTTTAGCAGGTTTTCATCCCCTACATCCAGAGCTTCCGGAATAACTGATAATTTGGCAGTGCGTTTCATCATAACGGCTCTAGGCTGTCCATGGCCGTTTATCATCAAAAATGAGAATTTTTTGCCAAGCCTTGCTGACGTTTCCTTCATCATCGCAACCATATTCTCATCTGTTCCGGGTTCTATCGCCCTTATGTCAAAATCCTTGTAATCTGCTGCCTTAAACGCCAAATTTTGGAAATTCACTCCCCATGGTCTTTTGGTAAATACCATAAATATTATCGGTTTGCCAGTTGCTTTTCCTCTATCACTATAAAGATGTTCAATGACTTCATCTGGATAATTGCCGAATTGCGTGATGTTGGTATCCTGAAAAAGCGTCTTTATTATAGGTTCTCCAGGATGTCTGTGCGAAATGTCGTAAATTTTCTGGTAAGTTTTTTCATAGGGTGTTTCTGGCGATTGAGATTTCATTTCGTTAATAAGCGCCGAATCAAGCCCGAATAAGGAATGGAATTCCGGTTTGTCGGCATATTCAGGATTCATAAAGCACCATCTACAGATGAATCCTCCTATTATGGATTTTGTATTATCTTCAACATTAGGACTGTTGAATATGGGAATGGTTGCTGAGGATAAGTCATCGATAAGTTTTTCAGAGGGTTCATATCTAGGAAGGTCACTCGAGTAAACTGAAAATATGTTATTGATAATTTTGATGGATGAATTGCACAATGGCGTGTATTTCTCATTAGTAGAGGTATTGATAAGGGGAAGAACTGAATTTATCAGAATATTATTGGTTTCCTGCAAAAATACCAGCATGCCAGTCATCCCTTCAAGCAATTGAATACATTCGTTCAGATTACGATAGGAATCGCTTCCTTCAGGAGGAAAAGAATATTCTTTTGGATCTCCATATAATTTTATTCTGGTTGCAATGGCCTTTGCCATTTCATCAAGAACTCCCTGAGGATTCTGTCTTATAAAATATATCGAACTTGCCACCTGATCCTCGGTGCTTTTCGGATCCTTTAGTATGGAAATGCTCTCATCAAAGATTGGATCTGTCGTTGGTGCAGTTTTCGCCAGCGTTTTGTGAGCAGGAACAATCTGAGAAACAGAAACGCCTTTTGGCTTCAGCACCACTGCCTCTGCTGTCTTTGCAGGCACAACAGCTTGCTTCTGCGCCTTTGCGACTTTCTTCTCCGCCTTCTCTACGTCCCTAGCCATTTTGTGTACCATGGATATTATTCGTGATACTTTTTTTAAATAAATGGGCTAGCGCTAGGATTTTAAAGGGAAAGAGTCCAATCAAAACGATGATTGAGGTACTGCTGCTCTTGGCCCTTTCAGCCCAGAGGATGCTTATTGCGTATCTTTTGTGCCTGGTCATAGCCTATGTCCTGGGCTATTTCATGGCAAGGGAGCCGATAATCGAGAAAATGCTGATGCCGATATTGGATGTCCTCCAGTCAATCCCGATATTGGTCTTTTTCCCCCCTGTCATCTATATCTTCATAAACCACATACCCGGATACGGGACTGACGCCGCGGTAATATTCCTGATAATAACAAGCATGGTATGGAACATGATATTCTCGGTCTATGAAAGCTTCATCTCCATAAGAAGAAGCCTGAAGGACATTTCGCAGATGTTCAAGGTCAATGAGTTTGACAGGTTTTTCAAGATATACCTTCCGTACATCTCGCTGGGCCTGATCCCCAACTCATTGGCATCCTGGGCAAACGGCTGGTTCTTCCTCATAGCTACGGAAATCATTACAGTGGGCCATGAGACATACACCATAAACGGCATAGGATCCTATATCATGCAGTCCGCGATCAAGGGGGACATCGGAGGCATACTGACAGGCATAACCCTTGTCTCACTGCTGATAATACTGATGGATATCTTCATCTGGAGGCCATTGATGAACATGTCCTCAAAATACATAAGGGGAAAGAAGGAATCCATGATATACGACAAGATACTTGATTTCAGGCCTGATGCCAATATAAACATGGGCAAATCAATGAAGGGAGTATCCTCCTTCATAGACAGGTATGTTCTGGACAACCTTGCAAAATTGCTGAGAAGCAATGTGTTTGGCAGGTCTTTCGATATGATCAAGGCGGTGATAAAATATTCCATAATAATATCCATAGTTGCCCTGCTGCTTGTATTGTTGAACATAATTTACGGCATGCTGCCGCTGGTAACGATTGGGGATATCCTCATGGTGATGAAGGCGTTTGTATACTCCTTTGGCAGGATAATCATCGCCTATATGCTCTGCATAATATGGATAATACCCGCAGTGTACCTGATAAGCAGAAGCATGAAGTATGAGCCAAACGTGATAAGGTGGATGGAGATAATAGGGTCGATACCGGTATCCGCGATATTCCCTGCGGCGATAATCATCCTGACCTCTTTTTTCGGGAATTTCGAGATTGTGGCGATAATATTCCTTATGACAGGCATGCAATGGTACCTTTTCTTCAACATTTACGGGGCGTACAAATCGATGCCGGAATACATCAATGACTTGAAGAATATGTATGGAATAAAAAGGCAGGATTTCATAAGAAGGATAGTCATGCCTTTCATGATGCCTTTCATAATAATAGGCTCATTGGCTGCGATAGGGGGGGGATGGAATGCGGCAATAGTCGCTGAATATGTTTCCTTTGGGGACAGCACCTTTGAGGTTTACGGGATAGGGAGCCTGATACACAACGCATTGATCCAGGGGGACGTGAAGATGATGTTCCTTTGCGCCATGTGCGTTGCGACCGCAATACCTTTCCTGAATTTGTGTTTTTGGAGGCCCATCATGAAAAGGGCAAGCAAGAAAAGGGGTTCGTTGGTATGAAAAAGGAATGGGTTTCGCTGAGCAACGTCGGAAAGATGATGTATGAGAACAACATGGAGAAATGGATAATGAAGGACATAAGCTTCAACCTCCATGAGAAGGAGATAATAGCGATAGTGGGGCCTTCGGGAACAGGGAAGACGATGCTTCTCAGGATGCTTGCAGGCCTTGAGACTATATCTGAAGGCAAGATAACGTTCTTTGTCTCCTCCACAACAGTCAGCGACCTTGTCTCGATGGTTTTCCATGACTTTGCCCTGGTGCCTTGGCTGAGCGTTGAGGAAAATATAGGGTTGGCTGTGGAGCACATTGCAATAGACAAGGAGGAGAAGAAAAGGAGGGTGAAGAAATACATCGAGATGCTTGGATTGGAAGGGTATGAGAAAAGCCAGCCGTTCGAGCTGTCAAGGGGATTGAAGCAGAAGGTGGGGGTGGCAAGGGCGCTTGCGGTCGAGCCACTTATACTGCTCATGGACGAGCCTTTTGTTAATCTGGATCCGCTGACTGCGCATGCGATGAGGGATGAGCTTCTGGCATTGTGGGACGACAAGGAATTTCCTACTAACAGCATACTGATGACATCGCACAGCATAGAGGAGGCAGTCTACATGGCAGACAAGATAATAATAATGGACGGGAAGCCGGGAAAGATAAAAAGGATGGTTGACATAAATTTGGAAAGGCCCAGGGACATGAAGTCAAGCAAGTTTGAGAAGCATGTCTCTAGGGTATATGAATTATTGGTTGGGTGAAAAACATGTGGGTTCCGGATGCAAACATAACAGAGGTTGTAGGCTTGGCGGATGTTCTGCACAAGTATGACAACAGGATGAGGATAGACGAGCTCCAGAGGTATCTCGGCATGGAGATAGACGAGCTCATACCGGTCATAGACGCGGCGAAGATCCTCGGGATAATCATAATAACAAGGAATGACATCATGCTCAACAACAAGGGGCAGCTGCTTATAGAGATGAGCCTTGACGAAAGGAAAAAGCTCATATCCTCGAAGATATGCAGGATGCCGATCTTCAAGAAGATAGCCCTGATACTGAAAAAAGAACCAAAGCCCAAGGCATTCTTCATAAAGATGATAGAGAAGGAGCTTTTCGAGAAGGAGGCGGAAAGCCAGTTCAAGAGGATAATCCAGTGGGGAAGATATGCTGACCTCTTGCTTTACGACAGCGTCAAGGACGAGATAAGGCTCAGCAAGTCCTGCCTGGTGTCAGGCCCTGAAAAGGATTTAAAGGAAGATGTGTAGCAGATTATACAATGGACTTACTGTTCAGGCACAATGAGCTAAGGAGATACCAGAAGAACCTGGCAGAAGATAGCTACAGTGCATTCATGGAGCAGAAGATACTTTTTGCAGAGGCCCCCACCGGCCTTGGGAAGACGGACGCCCTGCTTGGGGCTGCATTGACCGTTGCCGAAAAGGAAGATTTGACAGTATTTTTCCTTACCCCAAAGATTTCCCAGCACAGGCTTGGATTGGAGGTAATCAGGGGAATAAACAAAAAATGCCAGAGGGATTTTTCAGCTGTCGATGTCATAGGGAAAAAGCACATGTGCATCCATCCTGCGCTGAAGAACGCGGATGCAGAGTCTTTCTATTCGATATGCGACAGCTTGAAGAAAAAGGAGATGTGCCCATACTGCAGGAAAGCGGTTGGGTACAACAGGATGGAATCCGAGACTGCAGGGATATTATTCTCAAGGATAAAGGAAAAAATAAGGAATTCGACGCACAATGAGATGGTCAATGAATGCATGGAAAACGAGGCATGCCCCTATGAGATAATGATGAGGATGGCAAAGGATGCCAATGTCATAATAGCTGACTATTACCATATCTTCAGCCCTGGGGTGAGGGAAGGGTTCCTCATGAAGACCAAGAAGGATATGGGAAAAAGCATATTGATAGTTGACGAGGCGCACAATCTTCCTAAAAGGCTGAGGGAGGACATTTCCGCAACCATAAACACAGGCATACTGAAGAAGGTGGATGCTGAGATGGGCTCGATGGGATACGAGGCCATCAACCTTTCCGATGTCCTGCAGGACTGGGCAGGGAAAAAGATGGGAAAAAACAATGAGGAAAAGGGAGATGTCCTTGAGTTTATTGAAAAGATAAGGGAAAATTACGAGCTCGGCCTCCTCAATGAGACATTGCTTGAGATAGGGGACGAGTATTCATTCAAGACAGAGAGCAAAAGCGCATGCCTCAAGCTGGCATCATTCTTCGATGTGATAAATTATTCAGGCGAGGAAGGGTTTGTGGACATAATAACGAAAAAGGAGAGCGGCTATGCGCTCTCGAGAAGGTCGCTTGACCCCAGCTCCTTGAGCAAGTGCATAAACAATTTCCATTCTGCCGCAGTGATAAGCGCGACCCTCAATCCCATAGACATGTATGTCGACCTTTTGGGGATTGACAAAAAAAGGGCGCTGTCAAAGGTTTACCCTTCCCCTTTTCCGAAGGAGAACAGGATGACGCTCATAACCGAAGGAGTAACGACAAAATACTCGAAAAGGGTTTTTGAGGAGTTTGTTAAATATGCGCAATTGATAGAGAGGATATACTCCTCAAGCCCTGGAAGCGTGGTTGTCTTTTTCCCATCCTACAAGGTCATGAAATCAATCATACCCCTGATAAGCATAAAGCAGATGCTGGTGCAGAAGGAAAACTCAAAGCCACATGAAATCAATGAGATGATGCACGAGTTCAAGAAAAGGAAAAGCATAATGATGGCGGTCCAGGGAGGCTCGATCTCAGAAGGGGTTGACTTCAACAACAACGAGATAAAGGTCGCTGTTGTTGCAGGAATAGCCCTGGAGGAGATGGGGGTAGAGGTCAATGCTGTCATAGAATATTACGACAGGAAATTCGGGAAAGGCTGGGAATACGGGTATATCTTTCCTGCCATTACAAAGGCGGTGCAGTCAGCAGGAAGGGCAATAAGGAAGGAAACTGACAGGGCGAGGGTTGTTTTCATGGACGAAAGGTACAACTGGAGCACCTACAGAAGGATCATGCCTGAGGACAAGTACATTTTCACAAGGGATCTGGAAAAGTACATGGAGGTGTTCTTCAAATGAGGATAGAACCTGTCGGCTTCAGCATTGCGGGATCAATGATATCCTCGGAGATGGCCAAAAGAGGATACGAGATAAAGGCCTATGAGGAGCACAAGAACCCCTATGAGAAGATAAGGTGTTTCTTGGAAGCGAATGGTTTGAATTGAAAAGGGAAAAGGAGATCGCATATGTCGTAAACAGGGAAAAATTGAACAGCCTTAGCGCAAAAAACGCCGAGAAAAAAGGGGTTGAGATAGAATACGGAAAAAGGAAAACCGCAAAGGAGATAAGGAAGATGGAATATGCCATAGGGGCGGACGGGCCGTGGTCTGAAACCGCATTGGCATTCAATTATCCGAAGATAAAGAAATACATCTACAGCATGCACACGACAGTCGAGCAGGTCTGGGAAAAGGACCTTGTGAGGGTTTACCTTGACGACAATTTCAAGGGGTTCTTCGGCTGGATCATTCCGCATGGAAAATTCTCGGAGATAGGGTTCGGCACAGTCAACAGGGAGGATGCCAAAAAAGGGATCAGGTTCTTTGAAAAAATAACTGAAGATTCAAAATGGAGGGGTGCGGTTATTCCCGTAAAGCTGAGGGAAAAATTGCAGGATAAAAAGTCAATTTTGGTTGGCGATGCCGCAGGCATGACAAAAAGGACAACAGGAGGCGGGATAACGTTCATGAGCACTACTTTGCCGTGGTTCGCAGACGCAATAGAGGGAAAATGCAACATAGACGAGAAGATAAGAAATTCCAATATGATAAAGGAGATGGCCGCGCACAGCGCGATGCAGAAGATAAACGAGATCAGCAGCCAGGATATCAGGAAGCTGATATACTATGCGCTTGACTTTTCAGGCATGATAAACCTTGCAAACGAGAAAGGGGACATGGATTTCCCCATGAAGATGATCGGGATTGAATAGGGTTATGGCTTTATGCACTCTTTGAATCTAAGATTATTGGTCGCACCAGCAGTCCACTCTCTTGATTTTTTTCGTGGTGTCGTCGAACTGCAATTCCCATATCACTATCTGCTGTATCTTCCCGCCAGTAGGCCTTTCAAACAAGGCCGCGCCCAGATTGTCTTTGGGACCACACTGAATGACAGTTTCGCCTGAAAATAATGTGCCGTTCATGCAAATATAGTCTGAAGATTTCAACAGATCGCTGTTTTTCTTGAAATCCGCGAGTTGCAGGTCTTCGATTCCGGTAACGGTGTAGTTGCCGTTGCTTTCTGTGACTTTCACTGCATCAAAATTAATCTGGGAACAATAAGATTTCAGGTCTCCGATTGGAACTTCTGCGCCTCCGCAGGAATCCCCTGTGAAGGTGTTGAAGCCTCCTGAGGGGTTAGTTAAGCCGCAACAGCCCATGAAGAATACCAGCAAAGCCAATGTGCCTAGCAACAGGATTGAACGCATGTTTAAAATTTCATGGCAAAGTATTAAAAAATCAGTCCTTGTCTGCCATGTCTTCCAGGGAAGTGAAATGCTCCTCCGCAGTCTCCTCCTGCTGATAGGATATGCCTTTCTTCTCGTTCGCCCTTTCCTCCTTCCTCTTGTCTATAAGGCCCTTCAGCCTTTCCCTAAGTGTCTTAAGCTCTGATTCTATCTTGACCATTTCGCCTTCGTAGTACTTGAGGTCCTCCCTGACTCTCCTGATCCTGCTTGATGCTGTAAGCAAAGGCTTAACTTTCCTTATCTGCCTCTCAAGGTCCATGATCTCCTTCATCATGACCTTCTCCATCTTCGGAGTGCTTGCCTGCGTCGATAATCTGAACTCCAGCTTCTTTAATTTCCTTATGAGTATGAATGGGTTCTCCTTTTCAGCCTGCGCCTCCAATGGCTCGAGCGCCTTGAGCTCTATCGTCTTGTACTTGAGCCCCTTTGAGATCCTCTTTATCTTTTCTATAAGCTCCTGCTTCCTGTCAGTGAGCTTCCTGATCTCAGTCTCGGGGTTGCTGTTGTCGTCCTTAAAATCCGGCTTCTTGTCGTCGCTCATAAAATCACTTAAAGGCGCTTGTGCGTGTTAACTAACCTCTTTGTGTTTAAGTAATCGAAGAAAAAGGTTTTAAAAGCTTTTGTGTGGTCTCAGCCCCTTTCTTTTTAGAAAAAAGAAATCCGTCTACGGGAAAGAAAAACTGCATTTGGCTCTGCGGAGCCGTTTTTATTCCCTTTGCCTGATAGAAAACCATGGCTCAGAGACTGAATCAACAGGATGCGCAACCCAAAAAAATGAGGGAGCGTGCAGGACAGGTGCTGGCTTCGGCCGCAAAATCGCTGAAAAGAGCCTGGGCAGGAAAAAGGCTTGATGACGCCCTTTGGTATGCCGCAAGGACAGGGCATGATGAGGAAATCAAGAGGTTGCTGAAGGCAGGCGCAAGCATGACCGCAAGGGGCAGCAACGGCATGACAGCCATGCAGCAGGCTGTGTGGGGCTGGAACACCAAGACCTGCGCATTGCTGATACAGGAATACGCGAAAAACGGCGATGTGAAAAAACTGCTCGCCACAAGGACCAGGGACGGCAGGACACCTTTGCAGAATGCCCTCCGTGTTAACTACACCGAAACTGCAAGGTTCCTCAAAGCCATTGAATGGCTTGTGGAGATGACTGGAAACGAGTTTCTTAAATCCTTCGCGGAGTGCGTTTCCTCATGATTTCCTGCAAAAAAGGTGTGTAATATACATGATCAGCTACTTGTTGAAACCAAAAACCCATTATAGATATATTTTTAAATCTTACATTTAAAAAGGGTAAAGAAGGACTCTAGCTAGCATGCGTTAGAGATGCCTATCCCGGGTGTTGGTCTTGAAGAAAAAAAACATATCAGTACTAAACTATTTTTTGAATCCTCCGATGAGGGTTTTGGACAATAAGGAAAAGAAGGAAATTTTTGAAAGATATAATACGAACGAGGCGGGCCTGCCGAAGATCCTGATTTCGGATCCCGTCGCCGTTGAGCTGAAATTAAAGGCAGGAGATGTCATAGAGATAAAGAGGAAGGAGCCGACTGGGGAGTGCCTATTCTACAGGATAGCTTCGGAGTTCTGAGGTGTGAGCCATGGTAAAGGAAATTATGCCAGTGTATTTCAATCACAATTCCCTTGTCAAGCAGCAGCTTGAGTCGTACAACAAGTTTGTATTGGAGGGAATCCAGGAGATAGTGGACAGCGTGGGGCTGATAAAGACCAATGTTGAGGGATTTGAGATAAAATTAGGGAAAGTGAAGCTCTCACAGCCAAGATTCTATGAGGTAAGGGGAGGCTACAGGAGCATCTATCCAAGCGAGGCCAGGATAAGGAACATCACTTACGCGGCCCCGGTATTCCTGGAGATGATGCCGATATACAACAACGTTGAAACGAACAGGTATTCTGACATTTTCATAGGGGAAGTGCCTGTAATGACAAAATCCGTTCTCTGCCACACAAGCCAGATGTCAAAGGAGGAGATGATTGAGATAGGCGAGGACAATCTCGACCCAGGCGGATATTTCATAATAAACGGAAGCGAAAGGGTGCTGATAAGCCTTGAGGACTTGGTGCCCAACAAGGTCATGACAATAAAGGATGACGACGGGATAGTGTCAAGCAAGATGTTCTCAGTCCATCAAGGATTCAGGGCAAGGTGCGTGATAAAGAGGAGCAACGACGGGCTGCTTCTTGTTGATTTTCCTTCTGCGCCAAACGGATTGGGTTTATTTTCACTGATAAAGGCGATGGGAATAAAGGACGAGAAAAAGCTCTACGAGCTGTTTGACGAGGAGATGATGATCATAAAGAACGATGTTCTTTACAACATGGAAAACGATCCATCGAAATTAAGCGAGGACGAGCCTGATTTATACATCGCAAAGAGGTTTTCCCCGGGACAGCCCAAGGAATACCAGCTGACAAGGTTCAATTACCTGATAGACAACTATCTTTTGCCTCACTTGGGAACAACGCCGGAATTCAGGAAAAAGAAGATCATGTACATGGTCAAGATGGCAAGCAGGACAACGCTTGTCGCAAACGCAAAGATGTCTGCTGATGACAGGGACCATTATGGAAACAAGAGGGTAAAGCTGGCAGGGGACCTCATGGGCGAGCTTTTCAGGTACGCATTCAATTACCTGATAAAGGACATAATCTACCAGGCAAGCAGGGCGGATGTGAGAGGAAGAAAACTGCAAGTGCACACGATAGTGAGGCAGGACGCATTGACAGACAGGATATTGTACTCAATGGCAACAGGGAACTGGGTTGCAGGGCAGACTGGAGTGAGCCAGCTGCTGGACAGGATAAGCTACTTATCATCATTAAGCCACAGGAGAAGGGTAATATCCCCGCTTACGAAAAAGCACCCCCATTTCAAGGCAAGGGACCTTCACGGGACCCATTACGGCAAGCTTTGCCCGTCCGAAACGCCAAACAGGTTCGAGAAGGCTGAAAGGTGCTCCATATACATCAATGGAAGGCTTATAGGATTCCACAAGGAAGGAAAGGCACTTTGCGAAAAGATCAGGGAAACAAGAAGGAACAGCATGATAGACCCCCAGGTCAACGTGAGGTACAAGAGAAGCACAAACGAGCTCTTTGTAAACACTGACAAGGGAAGGGCAAGAAGGCCTTATATTGTAGTGAAGGAGGGAAAGAATCCGATAACTCCTGAAATCAAGAAAAGGATAGAGAACAACCAGCTCAACTGGAACCATCTTCTGAAGATGGGGGTTATTGAGTACATGGATGCAGAGGAAGAGGAGGATTCATACATAGCAAGGAATGAGAAGGAATTAACGCCTGAGCATACCCATCTGGAGATAGACGGCTCAAGCATATTCGGGGTTGTGGCAAGCGTGATACCCTATCCTGAATACAACTCAAGTCCTAGAATTACTATGGCATCGTCCATGGCCAAGCAGAGCCTAGGGTTATACTTATCAAACTTCAACCACAGGTATGACACAAGGGGATACATAATGTACTATCCCCAGCAGCCTTTGGTGCAGACTGATGCCTATAAGTATATGGGAATCAGGAACAGGGCAGCAGGCCAGAATTTCGTTGTTGCTGTATTGTCATACAAAGGATGGAACCTGGAGGACGCTGTTGTGATAAACAAGTCTGCAACCGACAGGGGCCTGGGAAAAACAGCGATGTTCAGGACCTATGAGATTGAGGAAGTGACCTACCCTTCAGGGCAGAAGGATGTCATTGAAATCCCATCTCCCAAAGTCAACGGATATAGGGGAGAGGATGTCTACGCCAACCTGGATGAGGACGGAATAGTCATACCTGAAAGCGATGTAAAGGAAGGGGATGTGCTAGTTGGAAAGACTTCGCCCCCAAGGTTCCTTGAGGAAATGTCGATCTTCGGAGTCTATGAGGAAAAGAAAAGGGAAAGCTCGGTTGCAGTTAAGGAAGGGGAATACGGAAAAGTCGACTCTGTCATATTGACAGAAGGCGCAAGCGGAAACAAGGTTGTCAAAGTCAGATTAAGGCTTCCGAAAACCCCGGAAATAGGGGACAAAGTTGCTTCAAGGCACGGGCAGAAGGGAGTCATTGGGATAACGGTGCCCCATGAGGACATGCCGTTCACTGAAAGCGGAATAGTTCCTGATTTATTGATAAACCCGCATGCACTGCCAAGCAGGATGACAGTCGGGCATATGCTCGAGATGCTGGGAGGCAAGGCATCATGCCTTGACGGAAACATCATGGACGGAACAGCGTTCAACGGGGACGAGAGGGAAAAGTTCATGAAGATCCTGAAGGATCTTGGGTTCGACGAATACGGCGAAGAATACCTTTATGACGGAATAACAGGGCAAAAGATAAGGGCCAAGATTTTTATAGGTGTAATTTATTACCAGAGATTGTACCACTTGGTTTCAAACAAGATGCACGCAAGGAGCAGGGGCCCTGTGCAGTTGCTTACGCTTCAGCCTACTGAAGGAAGGAGCAGGGAAGGAGGACTGAGGTTCGGGGAGATGGAAAGGGATACTCTGATCGGCTTCGGCGCCGCATCTGTAATCAGGGAAAGATTATTGGAGGAAAGCGACAAGTCCAGCCAATACATCTGCAGGGACTGCGGAAGCATGGCATTCTACAATTTCCTGGCAAAGAAGCCGTTGTGCCCACTCTGCCAAAGCGAGAACATCGCGGAAGTGGAGATCAGCTATGCGTTCAAGCTATTGATAGACGAGATAAAGGCTATGGGAATATTCCCCAAGCTTATTGTTGACAAGAAGGCAAATAGGGAGGAGGTGTGAAACATGGTCCTGCATTACAATCCGGTTGAAGACGAGATAAAGAGGATAAAGTTTGCGATATACTCGCCAGAAATGATAAAATCCATAGGGGCCGCAAGGATAACGGTTCCTGACACATACGATGATGACGGATATCCTTTGGATGAGGGGCTTATGGACCAGCACCTTGGGGTCATTGATCCTGGATTAAGATGCAAGACATGCGGGGCGATGTCAAGGGACTGCCCGGGGCATTTCGGCCACATAAACCTTTTCAGGCCTGTTGTGCATCCTCTTTTTGCAAAATACCTCCATAAGATACTGAGCGCCACTTGCAACAAATGCTACGGCCTTGTTCTTACAAAGGAGGGCAAAAGGCCGAAGAAATGCCCCCACTGCAAGGCAGAGCTTGAGGATATGAAATTCATAAGGCCGGTATCATTCTATCTGGGGCAGAAGGAATTGCTTCCCACAGAGATAAAGGAATGGCTCACATTTGTCAAAAACGCAGACCTCAAGAGAATGGGCTATGATTCCGAGGACGCAAGGCCAGAATGGATGATATTGACAGTGCTTCTTGTGCCTCCTGTAAAGATAAGGCCTTCCATAACATTGGAAAGCGGGGACAAGAGCGAAGATGATTTGACGCACAAGCTTGTGGAGATAATCAGGGTCAACCAAAAACTGGAGGCAAACATAAACGCAGGGGCACCGCAACTAATTATAGAGGACCTTTGGAAGCTTTTGCAGTATCATACTATAACCTATTTTGACAATGAGACTGCAGGCATTCCGCCAGCGCGACATAGAAGCGGAAGGCCATTGAAGACAATAGCGCAAAGGCTAAAGGGAAAGGAAGGAAGGTTCAGGTACAACCTAAGCGGAAAAAGGGTCAACTTTTCTGCAAGGACAATCATTTCTCCTGATCCTTACATCAGCCTGAATGAGGTTGGGGTTCCTTTGCCAATAGCAGAGGAGCTTACGCTGCCCATTCCAGTGACTGAATGGAACATTGATTTTCTCAAGGAGCTGATAAAGAAGAAGGATTATCCCATGGCAAGGTACGTCATAAGGAAAGATGGAGTGAGAATAAAGGTCAATGACGCCTCAAGGGACAGGATCCTTGAAAGCCTGGGAGTGAACTGGATTGTCGAAAGGCAGCTTATGGAAAAGGACATTGTGCTGTTCAACAGGCAGCCTTCATTGCACAGGGTTTCCATGATGTGCCATCTTGCAAAGATACTCCCTGGAAAGACATTCAGGATAAACCCGCTGGTGTGCCCTGCGTACAATGCAGACTTCGACGGGGACGAGATGAACCTTCACGCTTTGCAAACGGAAGAATCGCAGGCAGAGGCGTTTGAGCTGATGAGGGTTGACAAGCAGATACTCTCGCCAAGGCACGGCCACGCGATCATAAAGATGCAGCAGGACAACGTTTCAGGAGTCTATTTCCTGACTAGGGATGATGCGGTATTGACCAAGGAGGATGCGTCGCACCTTCTGATCATGGCAGGGATAACAAAGCTTCCGAAGCCTGATGTCGACAAGAAATACTATTCCGGAAAGGCAGTGTTCTCGATGATCCTTCCTGAGGATTTCTCAGTTACGTACAAATCAAAGCTCGGGGAGGAAGTCGTGATAAAGGACGGAAAGCTCCTCAAGGGATCAATAGAAAGCAAGGGAATAACAGGGGAGATAGTCGAGAAGATCTTCCTGAAGCACGGCCCGGAATACACAAGATGGTTCCTGGACTCTGCAACAAGGATGGGCCTGAATTTCCTATTGAGCGTAGGATTGAGCGTATCCATGAAGCAATATACGCTGGATGACAAGTCAAAGGAAGAGATAGACAAGATAATCAACAACCTAAACAGGCAGATAGACAACCTCATCGGGCAGTACGACACCAAGACGCTTGAGAGGTTCCCTGGAATGAGCATGAAGGAAACTGTTGAAGTCACGGTCATGGGCCTGACATCAAAGGCAAGGGACTCCAGCGGGGACATTGTCATGAAATCATTGGGAAAGGAAAATCCCAGCATACTGATGGCTTTGATCGGAGCAAGGGGATCAATGCTCAATGTGATCCAGATGGCGTCAATGGTGGGCCAGCAGGCAGTGAGAAACAAGAGGCCGAAAAGGGGGTATTCCGGAAGGTTGCTTCCTTTCTACAAGCCAGGGGTCCTCAGCGGGAGGGAAAGGGGATTTGTGCATTCATCGTTCATGACAGGATTGGAGGTGGATGAGTTCTTCCAGCACGCAATCGGGGGAAGGGAATCCATAGTCAACAAGTCCATCAGGACGGCAAGGTCTGGATACATGCAAAGGAGGCTTATACATGCAATGCAGGACCTTTCGGTTTCCGAGGACCTTACGGTCAGGGATACCATGGACAGGGTCATACAGTTCGTTTATGGAGGGGATGCAAAGGACCCGATGTTCTCGACAAACACGGAATTCATAGAGAGCATTGAGGAAGATGACGTAGATACTGCGTCCAAATGAAGGTGTTTATGATGACAACGGGAAATCACGCGCATGCGCACACAAGGAAGAAATATTCAATCAATCCGGGCGAGCCGGTTGGCTTGGTCGCCGCACAGAGCCTGGGAGAGCCGGGAACGCAGATGACCATGAGGGCATTCCACTACGCAGGGGTTGCCGAGCATGTGCCCACAGGCCTTCCAAGGATGATTGAACTTGTAGATATAAGGAAATCCCCGAAGAAGCCGATCATAGACATAACCCTGAAGGACAACCTGAAGAAAGACAGGAAGAAAGCCGAGGAGCTTGCGAGGAAGATAGACATGATAGCAGTTTCCGACGTTGCCGACATAAAGGAGGACCTTGAAAGGCACAGGATCCTCTTGAGGTTCAACGAGAATGCAGGAAAGAACTTCGGGGTTACCATGAATGACATGCTCAAGGCAATAAACAAGAAGAGGATGAGGACAAAGGGAAATATAGTGCTGATAAAGTTCAAGAGCTCGGAGTCGAAGAAGCCGTTCAAGATGATGAGGAAGACTGTCGAGAAGATAAGGAATACCATAATCAGGGGCGTTCCGGATATAACCATGGCAGTTGTTGTTGACGACAAGGGGGAATTTTTCGTAAGGGCCAAGGGAGACAACATAGAGGGCCTCCTGGAAATGGAGGAGGTAAACACTGACCACATCTACACCAACAATATCAAGGAGATAGAGGAGATCTACGGCATAGAGGCCGCAAGGAACGCATTCATAAGGGAGCTTAAGCAGGTCCTGGACATGCAGGGGCTGTATGTTGATGTAAGGCACATAATGCTTCTTGCAGATGCCATGTGCGCAGACGGAAAGATAACCAATGTAGGAAGAAGGGGCCTGGCAGGAAAGAAGGACAGCGTGCTTGCAAAGGCGGCATTCGAGGAGACAGTGAGGCACCTTACGGAGGCGGCAGTGAGAGGGGAGATAGACCCGCTCAGGGGAGTGACAGAGAACATCATTGCAGGAAAGACAGTTCCGCTCGGGACAGGAAAGGTAATGCTTGAGTTCAAGTTCCAGCACAAGGGGAAATGAATAAAAACATAATGAAAAATATGAAAAGGTGAAATTTATGGCAAGGAAAAAGTCAGTTGAAATCGAGGAAAAGAAGGAAATTGCCGAGAAGAAGGAGCTTGAGGAAAAGGAGGAGGAAGCAGCCGAAGAGGTTGAGGCAGCTCCGGAAAAGAAGAAAAGGAAGGCGATAACAAGGAAAAGGGAGAAGAAGGAGAAGATAAGCCCGCTTGAGAAGGAGATTAGATTGTTGATTGACAGCGGAAAGGTTGAGTTCGGGACAAGGAAGGGAATCTCATCCGTATTGCTTGGAAAGGCTAAAGGCCTTATCTTTGCCTCAAACATCAGGAGGGAGACATTGGATGACCTCAACTACTACTCATCAATGAACAAGAAGATGGCAACTTTGCCTTTCTCAGGGACATCAATGGAGCTTGGGAAGCTCTGCGGAAAGCCTTTCCCGATATCCATAATCGCGATATTCGAGTTCGGGGAAACAACGAAAGACAAGCTTGAAAAATTAACAAAGGGATAGAAAATATGGAACTTAATCCTGATGCAATCGAGTATTTCAACATCTTTGAGTCATTCACCGGCGTGATGCCCCTTGACATGATAGACGTAAGGGGGAGCCTGTTCTTCATCGTTGCCCCTGACAAAATAGGCCTTGTATTGACTGGAAAGGGGAGGAAGATAGAGAACCTCAAGGCAAAGATAGACAGGAATGTGTACATTGTCGCCAATTCCGACGATCCGCTTCAGTTTGCGAGGAACCTGTTCAACAACGTGAGGATCCTTGAGACAACCGACGAGAACATCATGGGCGAGACCGTGCTCTACCTTATTGTTGACGAGAAGGACAAGAGCAAGG
>JAPLWW010000049.1 GCA_026396375.1 Microcaldota archaeon
GAAAAAGGAGCAGATATACATGCAAAGGACAAAAATGGTTATACCGCGCTCAAATATGCCTCTTATAGTAAAAACACCGAATTGATCAGGCTTCTAGAATATATAGGTGTCAGATATGGGTAATCTGCTGGCTATTGGCATGTTTTTCGGGTTAACTGGCCAAAGGAAGCAATCTTATTTTTAAACATTTCTTCACACAATAAATGCATGGCTCAAAAATTAAAGAAATTGACTGAATCGAAAGCTGCTGAAGGCATAAAAGCCAAAAAGCTTAGATTTGATAAGCTGGATATGGAAAGAGTGCAATTAGATCCTGATAGGCAGGATGAGCTCAATAATAGATTGGCAGATGCCTTGGTAAAAGGCAAAAAACAGAGGGAAATTAAAAGGCTGCTGAAGGCAGGCGCAGACATGAAGGCCATCACGTTGAGATATATCCGCTAAAAACTCTTTGTTGTTAACAGCTTTGGTTGCGCAAGCTCCGAAGGAAGCAATCTTATTTTTAAACATTTCTTAACACAATAAATATATGGTCCAAGAAACAGCAAAGGAAGTGGAGAAAAAGCCTGGCGCAATCCCTGCAAAAGGACTGGACAGGTTCAAGGATGCCGAGCCTGCAAAGAAGCCTGCATTGGCAGGGGATAGGCTGGCGCAGATAGAAGATCTTTTTGTTGACCTGATGAAAAACAAGAGGACTGGCAAACTGGTTGAAGAGATGGCAAAGCTGGAAAAGGAAGGCATTGCCATAGCGCCGATAATGCAGAATGTGGCAAAGAAAATGGGATGGGTACGCTAGGATATGCTGAATGGATTGGCAATCCTTGGGATGTTCCACTCATCTTTTTAATCCGTTAAGCTTAATTGAATCTCAATGCTCAAGAAACTGAGGCTCAGGAACTGGACTTCGCATAAGGCTAGCGAAATCCAGCTCGGAAAGGGGGCCAACATCTTATTGGGCGTCATGGGCTCTGGGAAATCCAGCGTGCTTGAGGCGATATCGTTCGCGCTCTTTGGAAGCATACCCGAGGGAAGCAGGAGAAAGGCAAAGCTTTCCGACTTGATTAGGTTCGGCGAGGAAAACGCCGAAGTTGAGCTTGGGCTGGATATTTCAGGAACTGACTACAAGATAATAAGGAAGATCAACAGGAAGGAAAGCTCAGAAGCCTATCTTTACAGGGGAAACCTTCTTCTTGCCCAGACTCCTGCGATGGTCAACAAGCACATCGAAAAGCTGCTGGGATTGAACTACGGGCTTTTCTCGGAGATAATATACTCTGCGCAGAACAAGATAGACTCTTTCATCAACCTGCCCCCAAAAGGCAGGAAGGAGATGATAGACGAGATAATAGGGCTCAACAGGATACTGAAGGTTGAGGAGAACTCGACAAAACTGCTCAACAGGCTGAGGATGATCTCAAAGGAGATCGCTGTATTGGTGCCCTCTGAAAAGGAGATTGGGGAAAAGGGCAGTGAGCTTGGGAAAATAAAGGAGACAATTGAAAGGAAAGAGATCGAGAAAAAGGAAATTGAGAAGATTTTTGAAAAAACCGAGAAAAGCCTTGCTGAATCCAAGGAGGAATATTCCGGGATCTTGGAAAAAAGGAAAGCCCATCTTGTGCTTTCAGGAAAATCAAGCTCATTGAAAGGGAGGATTGAGGCGCTGAGAGGCTCCCTCAGGAAAGAACTTGACGAAAGGATGGAAAATAAAATAGCCTTTGAAATGGAAGGGATGAAAAAGGAAAAGGAAATTCTAAAGACAGGGGAAAATGAGATCTCCAAGGAAATGAATGCCCTGAGGGAAGAGATAACAAGATCAGTAATGATAAAGGAAAGGAAGGCAAAGGCAATCGAGGATTTTGAAAGGATCAAGAATATGATGTCAAAGGTAAGAAGCGCGAGGGAAATAGGAGAAAGCATTTTGAAGCTGGAAAAGGAGATTGAGGCATCCAAGGAAAGATTGGGGATGCTGAAATCCGAATTGGAAGCTGCATCAAAGGGAATGAAGGAGATCGGAAGCGCAGGCTCAAAATGCCCTGTATGCATGGCTCCGCTTGAAACCCATAAGAAGGAGGAGATAGAGAACCACTGGAAAGAGGCAAGCCAGAGAATAAGGAAGGAAATCCTGGAGCAGGAAGGGATGCTGAGAAAAAACAGCGAGGAAAGGATAAAAACATTTGAGCTTCTGAAGAAGGTGGAATTCTACAGCAACAAGATGGAAACCTATGAGGCCCAGATAAGGGAGCTTAAGGAAATCGACATTGAAAAAACAAAAGTCCTTTTGGCTGAAAAGGAGAAGACGGAAAACGAAATCAGGAAGGAAACGATGGAAAAGGTAAGGATAATCTCAAACATGGAAAATGAAATGAAGGAGACAAGGAAAAACATTGCAATAGGAAAGGAGATGGAGGAATCGGAGAAGGAGATTGAAGTTATAGACAGAAAGATAAAAGAGCTTGGATATTCAGATGAAAGATATAAAATGATAGAAGAGGAATACAGGAAATATGGCAACGAGATAGAAAGGCAGAAAGGGCTTCTGGAAAAGACAGTTTCGGAAATAAAAATAAACGCAATGATGAGGAAGGAGCTTGAGTCATTGATGGAAAGGCTAAGATCCTATAAAGAAAGGCAGGAAAGGACGGAGAAGCTGATAGGGGAGATCTCGGTGTTCAGGGAAACCCTGAACCAGATGCAGCTTGTCCTAAGGAACAGTATCATCGGGGACATCAACGCTGGGATAAATGAGATCTGGACCTACGCATATCCCTACAACGACTATGACAAGATCAGGATAATAGGGGACAAGGAATCATACAATTTCGAGGTTTTCGCAAACGGCGAGTGGAAAGACATTTCAACGATAGCAAGCGGAGGGGAAAAGACGATGTTCGCCATAGCCCTGAGGATAACCTTGGCGATGGTGCTTGCGCCCCAATTGAGCTGGGTGATATTGGACGAGCCCACGCACAACCTTGACGAAAACGGGATAGAGAAACTGAACAGCCTGATGGAGGAAAGGCTTCCAGAGATAATAGACCAGTTCATAATAGTAACCCATGACAGCAAGATAGCGTCAATGGAAAAGGGAAATCTGTTCAACTTTTACAGGGAAAAGAGCGGGAATGACGCGACCTCAGTGGAAAAAGTCAGATAGCGCGGACTGCTTCCCTGCGTTCGCCAATATGCTTTCGTTTACCCCCAATTCCTTCAGTATCTTCATGACTGAAGGGAGTATCTGATGCTCTATGTAATATTCGGGATCGTAGTTCTTGGCCATCTCCAGAGGCTCTGCCTTCTCCGAGATTGTCCTTCCGTTCTTGGTAATGACATAGCTGATCATGCTTCCCATTCCGAGCTTAACCCCTGTATTCATGAGCTTCTTTGCAGCCCCAAGCTCAGGGCTTTTTACCTCGTAATCCCGGATCTCCTTGTTGAGCTGGGTGTAGATGACGAGCTCTTCAAGCGGAACCGTGCCTGTCCTCAATTTTTTGATGATTGCATTCACGAAATTGACTGCCTTTTCGCCTCCTTGCCCTTCTTTGTTACGAAAACCCCTCTTGTGTAGAAATCCTCCAGCTCCAGCTTCATGTCTCCAGGGAGGTTCCTGTTCATGCCTTCCATGAAATTGATGACGTCCTTCTCGGTCTTCTTGTTCATCAATATGAAAAGGGAATCAGTGTCCATGTAAAGCACGTCAAAGCCCTGCTTCTCTGCCTCTGCCTCTGCCTGCTTAATGTGGGACCTTCCCCATGCAGTCACGCTTGAGGCGCATTCCCTGGAATACCACCTGCTTTTGGGATATCCGAGGTAGCCGTAAAAGGAATTGGCCAATATCTTCAGGGCCTGGCTCCTTGCGCTAAGCCTTGTATATTCCTCTGAATCATGGTCAACCGTCTTTATCTGGTCCTTTATCTTCCCCCTCCTTTCGATGATCTCCTTGAGAACAGAGGGAATAAGGCCCTTGTTTTTCTTTGAGAATTTTACATTCATCGGGGAAAGATGGGAATTTTCATCCTCGGTTATTGTGTAGGGATCGATGTTGTATGAGGTTATTATCGAGGGATATAATCCTCGAAAGTCAAGGACCGCGATGTTGTTGTATATGCCCGGCTCAGGAAGCTTGACATATGCGCCCTCTATGGGATTCGCCAATCTTTTCTCAACCTCGGAATCATTGGGCTTCTTGGGAACAACGATGTTGCTCTTTGCTGCATAGAACATAAGCATGTTCTCTACAAACTGGCCTGTTGTGCTCAATGAGGAGTCAAACAATGAAGTCCTTGACAGCTTTGAAAGCTCGATTTCCAAAGGCAATAGCGCCATTCCAAGCTCATAGGTTGATTTTGAGTCCATGATAGAATATTCTATGAGGGTTTGTAGCTGCTCGGGCTGGTTCCACATCTCCCAGATGTTCATCCTGTTGACCATCAGCTTTTCCTTTCCCAGGACTGCCTTGTAAACGTCGTAAAGCGTGAACTTGTCAGCGTCAAAAACGCCTATCCTCCCGAATAATTTGGCTATGGGATAAAGGTCAAGATGAACCCTTCCCTCAATGTCAAACCCCTTGGTGTTTCCCTTGCTTATCTTTCTCATCTTTCCCCTGTCCCTTGAAAGGGTTATCCTTTTCATTTTCAGGGCGGCTGCGCGCTCAAGAAGATAAGGAATATCAAAGACAGAGGTGTTGTACCCGAAAATGACATCAGGGTCTTTGAGCTCAACTGATTCCATGAATCTCGATATAAGGGCCTCCTCAGAGGAAACCTTTATGACATCAGGGTCCTTTCCCTTTGTGGTTATGACCTTCGCCTCGTTCTCGTCGGCAAAGCTGATCATGATGATGGGGTCCTTCCTTGAGTTGGGCATCATCTCTGGATTGTAAACTTCCATGTCGAATGCCATGCTCTTTAGATTTAAGCTGGGATTTTCGTCTATAAGCTTTAGGCTTTTCAATTCCTCTTCCTCGACATCTATCTCTACCTCTGAAAAGGGGATCAATTGGAAGTCCATGATGACCCTTTTGTTGTAGGGGATGTCATACTCATAGCAAGTTGCATTGGAAAATTTCCTTATGTAGTCCTTCAGCTTTGGGACGTCGCTGGGAAAATGGCAGTATACCTTGAAAAGCTTTTTCTCCACCTTTTCCTCCTTCTCTATCTCCTCTATCCTTTTTGCCTTTATCGCGTTCCCTTCCTCGTCCATGACCTTCGCTGCCAAAAGCTCTTCCTTTCCGATGTTTTCTGCAAAGAAATAGGGGTCATACCTGAACTGGACAACATGGCTCCTGCTGTCTTCCTTAAGATAGAGGACGGCATAGGTCTGGCTCTCCTTTATGCTGTTGCCCACATCGGTCAGGATTCCTCGCTTGACGACCATCTGAATAGTATCTCACGGGAGGTTTAAAACGGTTGCGCAGGCAGGATTTTAAGCTGTTTTGCCCATTGATGGAGCCATGAGGCAGATTGGCAGGAAGATCAAGGCTAAGAAAAATGAGATGCGGCCAGAATTATCCATGAAAAAGCTGCCAACCGAGAAAAGAGCATTTATCTCTGAAAAACAGAAATGGCTGAATGACATGCTTCTGGACGCCGCTGAAAAAAACATGCTGAAAAGGGCTGAAAGGCTGCTGAAGATCGGGGCAGACGTGAATGCAAAAAATAAAGATGGATGGACTCCTCTTATGGAAGCTGCATGGGAAAACCATGCGGAAATGTGCTCATTGCTGATTGAGAATGGCGCGAATATTGGGGCAACCAATGAAAAAGGAGGGGATGCGTTCGGCAATGCTGCGTTTAACGGATCCACTGAAGTTTGCGAACTGCTGATCGAGAAAGGCGCAGATGTGAATTCAAAAGGCAAAGGGATTTTCATGGGCTGGACTGCGCTCATGCACGCCGCTCAAAACGGGAAATCAAAAACATGCAGGTTGCTGATCGAGAAAGGCGCAGACCTGGATGAGATGAATGAGGCCGGAAATTTTAAGGGCAGGGCAATTGATCATGCCGAAAAGTGGCAGAAGTTCAAGACTGCTGAATTCTTGGAAAGGATGGAATCAGTCCAAAAACTGACAGGAAAGGAATCCCTTGGGGAATTTGTTTCCAGCTTTAGGGAATGCACCCAATAAAGTTTTAACCTCTTTTATATTAAAAATATAGATATGAAGCAAATAATCCGGCAGCCCGGGGCCAAGAAGGCTGCCAAACAGCCAGATCTAGCCAAGCAAAAGCTGCCCCCGGACAAGAAAGCGCTTGATGAGGAAAAACAGCGAGAGATCAACGACTATTTCCTAGGATCAGTCGCATACGGAAACCTGGAGGATGCCAAAAGGCTGCTGGAGAACGGAGCCGACATCGAGGCAAGGGACAGCCACGGCTGGACTGCGCTCATTTATGCCGCGCAAAACAATTATCCGGAAATATGCTCGTTCCTTATTGAAAAAGGAGCTGATATCAATGCAAGTGACTATGACGGATTCAACGTGCTCCGCCATGCCCAAGGAAACAGCATGAAAAGAATAGCTGTGATGATTGGAGTGGTCTCCTTGATAGGGGAAAAACATGAAGGGTTCCTTTCCGGCTTCAGGGAATGCATAAAATAAAGTATCATTTCGCTTTCTTGAACTTGAAGCCGTAGTTGATGACTCCGTCAGGGTCGTACTGCTGTATTTTCCTGAAGACCATTTCCACTTTATCCCCTATCTTGATGTCTTTTTCGTCAATGTCGACTATCTGGCCAAGGACCTTGGCTCCCTCGTCCAGCTTTATTATCGCGATTATGTATGGCGTGCTTGTCTCGAAGCCTATCGGCCCTGCAAAAACCGTTGAATAGCTGTATATCTTTCCGTTTCCCGAGAACGTGTAGGGGACTATCTTTCCCTTCCTTCTGCAATTTGAGCATACCTTCCTTGGGGGGAAGTAGAATTTCCTGCAGTTTTCGCACTTTGTGCCCTCCATCCTGTACCTTTCGGGTATCCTTCTCCAGTTTATGGATATGCTTTCTCTCATGGGAATTACCTAAGGTCAATAGATTTAAAATACTGCATGGACCTTTCCACGCTTATTGTCGACTGTCAGCACAGTTTCTCCCGAGAACTTGAAGGTCTTTGACTTCGCCTTTTCCAGATAGATGTTCATGCCTTCAGCCATGAACTTGCCCCTTCCCTCAAACAAGTAGATTACTCCTTCCTTCCCGTCAGGGTCGACTGCAATTATCCTTGTGTAGAATTCCCTTGGCGAGCTTTTTGTCCTGCTGTACTGCTTCTGCTCAACCTTCTTGACAAGAAGAATGTCGGTTGTGATGTTCTTCATCCCGTTCCTGATGTTCGTTATATCAGTTAATCTTATCTCCTTGAATTTCCTCCTTGCAAGCTTGAATGCGATGTCAACCTGATGCCCCAGGTATTTCTTCATCGTCTCTGCCTGGTGCTCTATCAGCTTTTCGTCCCCCTCCGAGACAAGCATGGAGTCATAGGCCTGCTTTATGATTGAAGGCTCTCCTTCCTCAATTACTTTCTTCTCCTCCTCAGAGAACATGTCGTCGACATTGACAAGCTCGGCCTCCTTTCCGATTTCCTCGGATTCCGGCTCCTCCTCCTTTGTGAATCCCACTTGCTCGACAATCTGAGAAGGAACGATCTTCTGCTCCTCTTTCTGCTCGATGTGCGCGACAGGCGAAACCGCAACCGCCTTTGTCTCCTTCTTTTCCTCCTTTGATCCGCTAGTATAGAATCCAAGGAGCTGGGTGAGCAGGTTCTGGACTGTGCTCTTGTCGCTGTGCTTGAAGGCCAATTCAACAAGCTTTGGCTTGAGCTGGTCCGCCCTTTCCTTTCCGATGGACCTTTCGAACGCCTTCTGTATGGGGTCTATTATCCTTTCCTTCCTCTTTATCTCCTCCTCCGAATCGATTGCAGGAACAGCCTCTGCCTTTGCGGCGCCTCCTGAAAAGTCAACGCCCTTGAACAGTTCCGTCAATGGAAGCATGTCCGGCTTGTTCAATTTGGTTTTTTCCAATATCTCGTATGCGACCTTTGAGACTTCCTTGTTCTTGTCGTTTGCCAATTCCAGAAGGGCCAGAAGTGCTGCAGGGTCGCTTGAGTCTGAAAGCTTCCTCGCCGCGCTGATCCTGATATGGGGATTTGAGTCGAATGTGAGGGAAACGAGCTTGGCAATTTCTTTCTGGTCATTGTGCATGAATATACGCCTTTGGAAAGTTATTGTATGAATAGATTTTTATATGTTGTTTTAATCTTATAGGATCGTTTATGGGACACAGCCTATGCTGGTCTTGATGCTGTCCTGGGAAACACCGGGATTGGGCTTTTTTTTGTTACTGGGATGCTGGGCCGCCAAGCCATTGGATCTGCCATTTCCAGGTGAATTCAGGTCATGGATAATATCCAGAAAAAGCTTGGCTGCGGAGCGCGAAAACATGTGTTTGGAATTCAATGTCTCCAATGCCCCTTCGGTGTCGCCCGCCCTGTCCTGGGCAATGGCCATGC
>JAPLWW010000105.1 GCA_026396375.1 Microcaldota archaeon
GCATCCTGTTTTGAGGATAAGGAAAAACGGAAATCATTTTGAGATGACGAAGAAATATCCGGTTAAGGAAGGGGACGCTTCCCACATGCATGAGGAAACAATAGTCCTCAATGAGCAGGAGTTCAATTCATTGAAGAGCACAGACGGGAAAATTGTCCATAAGATAAGGCATTATTACAGCCATGAAGGCAGGACTGCGGAAATAGACGTTTTCCAGGGAGCGCTTTCAGGCTTGGTCATAATAGATTTCGAGTTTGAGACAATGGAGCAGAAAAGCTCCTTTTCAATGCCTGATTTTTGCCTTGCTGAAGTCACCCAGGAGGAGGGGCTGGCAGGCGGAATGCTTTGCGGAAAGTCCTTTGGCGAAATAAAGGATATTCTGGATAAATACAGGTATTCCAAATTAAGGCTATAGCTATAATTTTGTGATGCTAAAACGGAGTTTTTATATATGCTATGAATTAATATCCTATCAGATTTAGATGGGCGAAAAGCTTGAAAAAGATAATTTTAGTCGGATTTTTAATTCTGTTAATCTGTATCAGCGCATCGACAGCTTCAGACTATCCCGATAAAAAACCAACCTCTTATGTAAACACTTTTATAGGAACATACGATTCTGGAGGGACGTTTCCTGGCGCTGTAATCCCATTTGGAATGATTCAATGGAGTCCTGACACTGAAAAGGGAAGTTCTTCCAGTTATCTTTATTATCATAACGAGATTAGAGGCTTTAGCCTTACCCATTTCAGCGGTACAGGCTGTAATCTATATAGAGACATCACAATCATGCCAGGCACAAGCATCCCAAAGGATTTTCCGGGCGCCAACTGGAGCGAATATCATTCAACCTTTTCTCATTCAAATGAGTTTGCAGGCCCAGGTTGGTACACTGTTGATTTGGACAATAATGCAAAGGTAGAGTTAGCTGCGACTGCGCGCACAGGATTGGGCAGATTTACCTTTAATTCTACAAATGTTTCAGTGATATACATCAATTTAGGGGATAATGTGGATAATTCTTATGTCAATATCGATGTTTCTAAAAAACTTGTAACCGGATGGATCAAAAGCGGAGGTTTCTGCGGCAGCACCTCTTCTGATTATGCCATTTATTTTGCAGCTGAGTTTGATAGGCCTTTCTATGCTTATGGCTCCTGGAAGCAGAACAGCCTAATTCCCGGATCAATAGTAAGCGAAGGAAAGAATTCAGGAGTATATATGGGTTTTAACAGCGCTCAAAACAATACGGTGAACATGAAAGTTGGCATTTCCTATATCAGCGTAGACAACGCTTTGGGGAATTTGCGTTCTGAGAATCCAGGATGGGATATAAAAGAGGTAAGAAATAACGCTGATGATGTTTGGAATGATTTTCTCGGAAGGATCAAGGTCAATGGCGGGACTAAAGAAGAAAAAGCCAGGTTTTATACCGCATTTTATCATTCGCTCATCCATCCAAGCACATTCAGCGACAGCAACGGGCAATACATCGGATTTGATAATAAGATTTACCAGGACAAGGACCACATCCATTACACCCTTTTTTCCGGATGGGATGTCTACCGTTCACAAACCCAATTGATAGCCATCCTGTTTCCCGATGTTGCTTCAGATATTTCGCAGTCTCTTATACTTGATGCACAGCAGGGCTACGGCGGCTTCCCCAGATGGACTGTTGCCAATTCAGATAGCGGAATAATGATAGGGGATCCTGCTGTGCCCAGTATCGCTAACATTTATGCTTTCGGAGCAAGGAATTTCAACGAGACGGAAGCGCTCAGGATTATGGAACTTGATTCCGTTCCTGGTGCAAAATCTGGAAATAAAAAGGAAAATCCAGTTGAAATTCGTCCTAATCAGGCAGAATATCTCAAGTTTGGCTACATACCTTCATATATGGGAGATAGCGTTTCTAAAACGCTTGAATACAGCGCAGCCGATTTTGCTGCGGCGCAGTATGCAAAGGCTCTGCACCGCTATGACCTATATGATAAATTTCTGAACCGATCTAACTCCTGGATGAATTTATTCAATCCAGAGACAGGATATATCCAGCCTAAGAATTATAGCGGAGATTTCATCTCTCCCTTTGATCCTGCAATCGGAAAAGGCTACACTGAAGGCAGTGGCGCGCAATATTCCTGGATGGTGCCATTCAACATAAAAACGCTTTTTGAATTGATGGGGGGAAATAGCAGCGTTATATCTAGGCTTGATTACCATGCATCAAGGATAAATGGAGGCGAAACAAGCGAATTCATGTACTTCGGCAATGAGCCTGAAAGCATTGTGCCCTGGCTGTATAATTGGGCCGGCGCTCCCTGGAAAACGCAGGAGCTGGTGCATTGCATTGACAATGGGTCATTCGCGTCAAATAACTCGGATATTCCGGGGTTAATTCCAGGCAATGATGACGGGGGCCAGATGTCTGCATGGTATGTGTGGTCTGCATTAGGGATTTATCCTGCCATTCCTGGGGTTGCAGGATTTACAGT
>JAPLWW010000075.1 GCA_026396375.1 Microcaldota archaeon
ATTCAGGAAGCTCAAGGTTTACATGGGGAATCCTGAGAATCTCAAGGATTTCGAGGGCATGGAACAGGCAAAGCCGGGAAACCTGGTGAAGTACATGACTATAGGCAAGCTCTGCAAGCAGCTTGGATGGCAAGGATGATATTTATGGCAACAGCAAAAAAGGCAAAACCGAAGGAAGAAAAGCCAAAGCAGGAGGCAAAGGAGGAAGTCAAGGAAATCAAGGAGCCTGCTAAAGAGATAAAGGAAGAAATCAAGGAAGTGAAAGAGCCTATCAAGGAGGCAAAGGAGCCTGCAAAGGAAGCTGAAAAGGCCCATATTGCTCATGCCCCTGCCCACGCACATGAGGAGGCCCATGCTCATGCAAAGAAGGAGGATGCTCATATTCATGAAATAGCGCATGCCCATCCAAAGAAGGAAGAGGCCCATGCCGAAAAGCCTGCAAAGCCAGAAAAGGCCGAGAAGAAGGTCCATATTGCAAAGACAAGGCATTCCAAGAAGGCAAAGCTGACACTTTCAAAGGGAAAGAGGAAAAGGGCGATCGCAAGGGTCATAATCCAGCAAGGAAAGGGGATAATCAGGATAAACAAGGTGCTTCTGGACGCAATGCCCACCAAGTATTACAGGCAGCTGATCCAGGAAGTCATACTGATAACAGGCCCAAGAATAAATGAGGTCAACATCGACGCGCTAGTTACCGGAGGAGGAATTTCAGGCCAGATGCAGGCGGTCAGGACCGCGATAGCAAGCGGGCTTATTGATTATTTCAATGATGAATCCCTAGCTCGGGCCTTTGAGGAGCACGGCGGAAGGACAATGATAGTCAACGATACCAGAAGGGTTGAGCCCAAGAAGTACCAAGGACCCAAGGCAAGGGCAAGATACCAAAAATCATACAGGTGATTCAAGCATGGAATTCCCAATAAGATGTTTTACGTGCGGAAGGGTTTTGGCCCAGAAATACAAGGCATACAAGGACAAGGTTGACGCAGGGGAGGAGCCCAAGAAGGTCCTTGATGACCTGGGCGTTGACAAATACTGCTGCAGGAGGATGTTCCTTAGCTACACGGACCTGGCAAAGGAGGTAGTCCTGTTCAGGAGGAACTGATAAAGCGGGGCAGTGGGGTAACCTGGTTAGCCTGCAAGCTTGGGGTGTTTGTGATCCGAGTTCAAATCTCGGCTGCCCCATTTTAAGGTGATGATGATGGAAGAGGAAAGGAAAAACAACAGTTTGCTTGTCTCGAATGAGGACTATTTGGAATCCGGGATACACATCGGGACCAAGATAAGGACAGGGGACGCAAAGGTTTTTGTTTACAAGAAAAGGAAGGACGGGATTTACATCATAGATGTCGAGAAGATAGACCTGGGGATAAGGAAAGCCCTGGAAATCATAAAGGGCTATGAGACAAAGGACATTCTTGTAGTTGCCACAAGGATGTACACATCAAACGCGGCGCACAAGCTCAAGTCCCTTTTTCCGGACATAAACGTAATCGAGAAAAGGTTCATACCAGGGACACTGACAAACATCAAGTCAACCCATTTTACGGAGCCAAAGATATCCATTGTTACTGATCCAAGGGCGGAAAAGGAGGCCATAAAGGAGTCAAATTCAATGAGGATTCCTGTAATAGGGCTGGTTGACACTGACAATGTCCTGGAAGGGATAGACAATCCGATACCGATGAACAACAAGGGAAGGAAGAGCCTTGCCCTCCTGTTCTGGCTTATTTCAAGGGAGATCTCTATGAAGGAGGGAAAAATCAAGGCATATAACGACTTCAAGGTGCCCATATCCTTCTTCGAGAAGATCGAGTTGGGCGAGGACGAGGAAGCCGGGAAGTAGAGGCTTTAAAAACCTTTTTCCTTATTAGCCCTATACTTATACTCAAATATGAGGTGTTATGAATGGCAAAGAAAGAACATATGAACATAGTGTTTATAGGACACGTGGACGCAGGCAAGTCCACTACAGTAGGAAGAATCCTATATGATAGCGGCAAGGTCTCGGAACAGCAGATCAAGAAGCTCAAGGAGGAGGCGGACAAGCTCGGCAAGGCAACTTTCGAGTTTGCATACGTCATGGACTCTTTGAAGGAGGAAAGGGAAAGGGGAGTAACAATTGAGATATCCCACCAGGATTTCGAGACCCCGAAGTACTATTTCACGATCATTGACGCGCCAGGGCACAGGGACTTCATCAAAAACATGATCAGCGGAGCCAGCCAGGCGGACGCAGCAGTTCTTGTGGTTTCTGCAAAGGACGGAATCCAGCCCCAGACTAAGGAGCATGCATTCCTTGCAAAAGTCCTTGGAATTACGCAATTTACTGTCCTTATGTCAAAGATGGACGCAGTCAACTATTCCGAGGAAACATACAACAAGGTCAAGGCAGATCTAAGCACATTGCTTAAGGGAATAGGATACAACCCAGACAAGATCCAGTTCATCCCGGCATCAGCATACCACGGAGACAACCTGAAGAACAGGAGCAATAACATGCCATGGTACAAAGGGAAGACCCTGTTCGAGCAGCTGGATGAATTGACAATCCCGGCAAAGCCAATAAACAAGCCGCTCAGGATTCCAGTTCAGGACGTTTATGTGATTACAGGATACGGTGTGGTTCCAGTAGGAAAGGTTGATTCAGGAACCCTGAAGCTCAACACCAGGATTGTGTTCATGCCAAGCAACAAGTCCGGGGAAGTCAAGAAGATTGAGATGCACCACCAGGAGATACCAGAGGCAAACCCTGGAGACAACATCGGATTCAACGTGAAGGGAATAGAGAAAGGGGACGTCAAAAGAGGGGATGTTGCAGGGCCTGCAGACAGCCCGCCTACAGTTGCAGACGAGTTCACTGCGCAAGTCGTTGTGCTGAACCATCCGACTGCAATGCCAGTGGGATACACTCCAGTCTTCCACATACATGAGACTCACTTCCCTGGAAAGATCCTTGAGATCACGAAGGGAGGAGTGAAGGCAGACTTCGTAAAGACAGGGGAAGCTGCGGTTATGAGGATCAAGTGCCTGAAGCCGGTTGTCATTGAAAAGTACAGCGATTTCCCGTCATTGGGAAGGTTCGCGATCAGGGACATGAACATGACAGTGGCTGCAGGAGTGGTTCTTGATGTCAAGAAAAAGGAGAACCTATAATTCTCCATTTTTTTAATTTTATTTAAGGTGTTTGAATGTCAAAAGCAAGGATAAACCTGGAATCGGATGACCCGAAGAGCATAGACTTCGTCATTTCGCAGATAAAGACAATAGCGACAACGCTCAGCATGAAGGTGATAGGGCCGGTTCCATTGCCAACGAAAAAACTGATAATCAACACAAGGAGGACCCCTTGCGGGGACGGAAGCGACACCTACGAGCATTGGAGGAAAAGGATTTCAAAGAGGATCATAGAGATAGAGGGAGACGAGAAATCAATAAGGCAGATCCTCAGGATAAAGGTCCCTGAGAACGTTTACGTGAAAATAAACGTGCCCAACTGATGTCAAGGCCTATATTCTTTGTCGATGAGATGCTTAATGACCTAGCGGTAGCTCTGAGGCTCTCTGGTTTTGTTTCCATTTGCAAGAAATGGGAGAATGACGAGGCCCTGGTTTCAGAGGCTAAGGCTTCCAACGGCTTCATCTTGACTTCAGACAAGCCTTTGGCTGAGCGATGCGAGAAAGGGGGCATAGGCGCTTTCCTGGTGCCGATAAAGATGGACAAGAAAGAAAAGCTCGTTCTAGTTTTGAAATCTGCCGGAATCAAGGAAATCTATCCTGAAACCATCTGTACCGTTTGCAACGGTGCTTTGGAAAAGGCCGGGAAAGACAAAGTTGTCGGAAATGTCCCTGATACAGTTCTTGAGACCTTTTCAGAGTTCCTGGTTTGCCCAGACTGCAAAAGGGTCTATTGGCAGGGCTCCCATTGGAAAAGGATCAAGGCGTTTTTGGAGGAAGTAAGCAAGGAAATAGCTGGTATTTAAAACCCTTTTTATCATAAATTACAACCATGAACGAAAAGCTCAGGGCAGCCGTTGCCAAGAACAGCAATCCCAAAACAGGGAATGCATTTGCCTCAAAGGATGTTCTGGTGAGCAAGCCCCGGGAAATCGCAATTTCAACAGATGACATAATAGAATGGCCGGGAGGGGACATAGAGACAAAAAAGATCGCGGCCATGCTTTCCGAGGCCCATGAAAAATCATTGCCTGATTCCGCGATTGTGCAATACTGCAAGAGCCAGAGGGTTAAGGATTGGGATCCTGAGCATCCGGAATGGGAAACTGTAATCCAGGAGTCAACTGTTGGAAAACTAAAAAGGATGTACAGGGACGTTGAAAGGCATGATTTTGACCCTGAACAGCACAAGTACGACCATGTGAACAACCAATTCGCGGTTTTCATTTACCATAATCCCCAAACAGGAGTTACTGATTTGATAACTCTGGCGCAGGACTGAGCAAAGGTTGGCACATTTAAAAGTCTTTTGCCCTAAGTAATGGATTCATTGGTTTAGGCCTCGATAGCTCAGCCTGGTAGAGCGTTCGATTGGTAATCGAAAGGCCGTGGATTCAAACTCCACTCGGGGCTTTTTTGCATCATATATAAAGCGCACCCTTTGAGTCCCGCTATTTTTTTAAACCCTTCCAAGCATAAAACACCCATATGGTCGCAGTAGAA
>JAPLWW010000028.1 GCA_026396375.1 Microcaldota archaeon
TGGGGGAGGCTGCATGCGCAACATCCTTTTCCTTTGGCATCTCCCTGAGCTTGGGTGTTGGGGATATATCCTGCTGAATTGCCGGCTCTTTCTTCTTTGGCTGAATGATATCCGAAGCTTTTGCAGTTGGCGCTTCAGCCATCCTTATTTCAGAGGCCCTGGCTATTGGCAGTTTTTCCTCCGCTTTTCCGTTCAGTTCCCTTTCGATTTTGGACTCTTCCATTTTTTTCAATTCCTTTAATTCCTTGGAAACTGGAATTTCATTCACAATGTCATTCTCGATTACATTTATTATTGGGGGATACCTGTCCCGATCGAACTTGACATCGGCGATCTTGATGTAGTTGTATTCGCCTTTGTCGTTTTTTTTGCCATCGGAATAAAAAATTTCAGAAGCGCTGCTGATCTTGATGTTTGAGGAATCCTTAAAACTTGACAGGATGATATTCCCTTCATTGTCCTGTCTTGGGAAAGACGAGCTGTAGATGTTATTGATTATCAGATAATTCATGATCCTGTGCTGCTTTCTTTTGGCCGCTAATTCCTTTTCATCATCCATCCTGATCCCTTGTTTAATATTGGCTGGAAGTGTTTTTAAAGGATGGAGAAGACTTAAAAGCAATTGAAGGGAAAGCAAACCATGGAAGTGCTTGCCAAGATCCATCCTTCTGAGATCAACGCCAACCAGTTCTCCGACACCCAGCTGATCATAAGGATAAGGAATGACAAGAAAGGACAGTTCTGGTATGAGGGGGAAGTAAACGTCCCGAACCAGCTTTCATTAACTCCTGACCAAAGCCTTTCCAAGGCAAAGATAAGGTTCGGGATCCTGAAGAAGGACGGGGAGATAGAGAAATACGTCAAGGTTTACGGGTCAAAGTATACCGATGCATCCAACTACTCAATTGCGCTCAATATATACGAATATGACAAGGACGGCGCCGTCTCCGACAGGAAAGACCTGGGCATCGAGATACAGTGCAAGCCTGCCATCAGCGAAACGATCAGCTAAAGGAATTTAAACTTATCCTAAAAAGATTAAGCCACGTGATAAATATGGCAGATGAGAAAGATATTATAGAAAGAGACGAATTCAAGGGAAACAAGATGCTTAGAATAAAGAGAACCGAGGACGACAAGTACCCTTTCCAGTTCGGGAAGAACAAGGCGAAGCTGATAGTCAGGAATTTCGAGGAGATAAAGAAGTTCGCTGAGGAAGAGGACTAATCAACTTTTCCTTATTTTTGTTGGGTCAATCCCCTTTTTCACAAAATTATTCAGCGGCAGATATAGGGGCTCTGGAAGATGGTTCCACTCGAACCATTCCCACTTTTCGCATTTTTCAGGCTCGAGGTTCCTTGCCTCCCCTGAAACATAGTCGGCTAAGACAAAAAGCGTGATATAGTGCTTTCCATACTCAGGAAACACATCGTTTGTTATTGTCAAAAAACGGAAATTGGAGGCCTCAAGCCCGGTTTCCTCCAAAAGCTCCCTTCTTCCGCACTCCTCAGGGCTTTCGCCGAACTCAAGATGGCCCCCTCCAAAAGACCATGTGCCTATGCCAAGGCCGTTGCTTGAGCCTTTCCTTTTTCCAAGAAGCACCTTATTGCCTCTGACAAGAACAACGCTCACTCCGACCAGAGGCCTGTTTTCCATCGGTTCACTTCTTGGTTACCTTGCTCTCGCCCATTACGAACTTCGCAAGGAAGAACACCACAAGCGCGATTATCAGGAAGTTTATCAATGCCGCGATGAATGCCCCTATTCCGAATTTTATCGGGCCAAGCGCAACAGTCATTGCCTGCCAATCCCCACCTGGTAGAAGCACGCCTATAACCGGCATGATTATGTTTGCAACCAAGGAGTTGACCAAGGCCGTTATTGCGACGCCCATTACAAATGCGACCGCAAGCCCCATCACCTTGTACTCTGTCAGGAAGTCCTTGAACTCCTGCACTATACCCACCTTTTCAGCTGGTTTTTCGTCTGCCATGGTTTGATTGAATGAGTAAGATATTTAAAGTCTGGGTTCGCTATTGAATCAATGGCTGGAAAAGGCAATTGCCACAAAAAAATATCCTCTGGCATGGACTACTCATGGAAAACAAAAATTGGCTATATCCTTAAGGAGATTTTTCATATTGATTTTTTTAAGACAGCCTGGCTTTGGTTAAGGTATAAAAATGCCATAAGGAAAGATTTGTCAAGATTTTTGCTGGTGTATAGGGGAACGGAAATAAGACTGAAGAGGACATCGATGATATACAATAATGGCAAACTGATGATTGGATATAAGGATGCAGATCCTTCGTTTCATACTGATGAAAAGAATTCCCTGAATATGGATGAAAATTCAAAGTTTTTTGTAGATGGATATTTCAGATTTTTTTCAGGATGCAGGATAGCCATTAGGGATGGGGCAGTTTTGAGGATAAAGGACGGATTCATGAGCTACAATTCAAGGATAGACTGCAGCAAAAGCATAGAAATGGGGGATGATGTCATTATATCTGAAAATGTGGTGATTATGGATTCTGACAGGCATGATATCCTTAGGGAGGGCTATGAAAGAAGCAAGCCTATAAAGATAGGGGACCATGTGTGGATCGGTATTAGGGCAATGATCCTCAAGGGAGTGACAATCGGAAACGGCTCTATAGTTGCGGCTGGGGCAATTGTGACAAGGGATGTGCCTGAAAACTGCTTGGTTGCGGGGATACCTGCAAAAGTGATCAAAAGAAATATAAGATGGAAAAAGTGAATAGCCCCGCCCGGATTCGAACCTGCCCGGTCCTCATCCGGAAGTACCACTGGATAATCTCAGATATGCCAAGAATAAAGCCGCGTATAACAGATAGCCCCGCCCGGATTCGAACCGGGGTCCCCAGGTCCAAAGCCTGGTATCCTTGGCCACTAGACTACGGGGCTCTAATAGGCAATTAGGCCAGCAAATGATTTTAAAGTTAGGTGCTGATATTTCCCTAATGGACGGGAAACACGCAATAAAGGAGATTTACCTTAAGACAGTGTCCGGAATCACTGATGAGGAATACTCAGGCCTTGATCCTGAAAAGAAGGAAATGCTGCATAAAATTGGCAAAAGGTATGTGATGAAGGAGGAATACAGGAAAAGGATAGTCGTTGTCCTGGCTGGCGGCGTGTTTGACCTTCTGCATGCAGGCCATCTTTTTTTCCTGAAAAAGGCGAAAGCCCTGGGCGATGTGCTTGTTGTTGTCATTGGAAGGGACGAGCACATAAGGAAAAAGGGAAGGGAGCCTTTGCACAGCCTGGAAGAAAGGGTTGAGATAGTCAACAATCTTAAGATGGTTGACCTTGCGATTCCAGGCTCAAGGGAGATAAGGGACGAGAAGGACTATGTTGACACGATAACACTTGTGAATCCTGATATCATTGCCCTTGGCTATGACCAAAAGGAAATGAAGAATGACAAGGTAAAGGTCATAAGGATAGAGCACTCATACAAGCCAGATATCCTCAAAACAAGCAAGATAATCAGAAATAACAAGGATAATTGTTGATTTGAATGAAAGGCAAAAGGATATTGGTCATATCCCAAAGCCCATCTCACCCGCAAAATTCTGGGGACAGATCAAGAGTCTACAGCCTTCTTTCCAATATCAAAAAATTAGGACATGAAATCCATTTTGTATTTGAATACCGAAGCGGTTCTCATACCCATATGGAAAGGGCGGACATAAAAGCAATGAAAAAATCATGGGACAGGGTTTATGTCATATCTCCAATTTGGGGCAATCTCGAATATAAAATAAAGGAAACATTATTATCCATAGATTATAATCTTTCAGAGCGGCTATTTTCGGAGATGTATGGATTGGTTAAGAATATGAGAATGTTCGCTTCAGGAAAATCCGCGGCATCGGTTTCAGACGAATTTTTGCACGGCAGCCATAACATCAATAAATTTGTCAAAAAACTGCTGGAAAGGGAAAAATTTGATGTTGTGATAGTCGAATGGGTGTATCTCTCGAAAGCTTTGGATCTGTTTGCCGATGACACCATAAAGATAATAGACACGCATGACTGCATATCTGGGAGAAACAGGGGATACCTGAAAGGGGATGATAAGTACGGTTGGGCGGATTGCAACCGCAAGGAAGCATCCATCGAAATTGAATCTTCCTGCACACCTGAAAGCGAAGCAAAGGCTTTGGAAAGGGCGGATATAATAATCGCAATCCAGGACAAGGAAAAGGAAATTTTTTCAAAAATGGTGAATAAGAGAGTGGTCACGATCGGACACATACTCGAGCCGCATAAGCCGATAAGAAGATTAACCGGAAGGAAGAACATGCTTTTTGTCGGAACCAATTGCCCGAAAAACATTCACGCAATATCGAATTTCATCCGTTATGTCTTTCCAAAGGTCAGAAAAGATTTCCCCGAGGCAAGAATGATAATAGCTGGAAACGTCAGCCGCTCAGTAAAGGACTCGGACGGCATAACAAAACTTGGCGAAGTCATGGATATCGAAAAAGCATACGCAATCTCGGACATTGTGATAAGCCCTATGTTCCTGGGGGCGGGCTTAAAGATCAAGAATATAGCGGCAATGGCACATGCCAAGCCTTTGATAACCACCACCATAGGAGCTGAGGGATTGGACAAGGCAAAAAATAAGGCTTTGCTGTTGGCAGACAATCCCAAGGAATTTGCCAGGGCCGTAAGAAAACTGTTTTCAAACAAAAGATTTTATGAGAGGATATCCAAAAACGAGTATGATTTTATCAGGAAGTACAACAAAGAAAACATCAATGCCATAAAGGAATTATTAGCGCTGAAAAGATGATCAGAAGTCATTGAGGGTTTTCATCTTTGCCTTCTTTATTTCGCCAAAGGAGAATTCCCCGAAAACCCCGTCATGGCCCGGACTCCAGCTTATCTCCCCCCGGTTCACCGCCATTATGGCGTTCGCTATGTTTTCGTCTATCGCCAGCCTCAATTCCTTTTCCCCTGCCTCAAAGACATTGAACTCGTTTCCGAAATAGCTGATCAGCCTGTTGTATGCCTCATTGACCGGCTTTGTCTTTTCGGTTTTGCCCAGGGCCTTTGAGATGATTGACGGCAATGGGATGATATGCTGGAAAGGGACCGGCTTTTGGGGCTTTTCCCCCCTTTTCCTGTCAGCAAGGTCAATTACCCTGTGCAAGACCCCAAGCGTCATGCTTTTTTTGCATACCGGGCACTTGTTGCCCATTTTCCTGGCTTCCTCGGGATCAAGGTTGATTCCGCATTCCCTGTGCCCGTCATTGAAGTATTTCCCCTCCTGGGGGTAAAATTCATAGGTCTTGACAAATCCTTCCCTTGTCCTCAGCGCGTTTATAATTGATGAAAAGCTGAGCTCCTGAAGCTCAAAGACGTTGGCTTCCCTGCCTATTTTTTCTGCGCTGTGCGCGTCTGAGTTCGAGACAAGTGCGAACTTGTCTAAAGCAGAGATCATCCAGTTCATTTCAGGGTCGCTGGATAACCCTGTTTCCATCGCGACTATCTTTTCCTGCCTATCTGGAAACGCGTCCTCCAGCCTATTGACTCCGAACTTCGAGCCGAAAACAGAGAACCACGGGGTCCAGATATGGGCAGGTATGAAAACCGCGTCCTTGTCAACTGATGAGATAAGCTCGATGAGCTCGCTCCCGCTCATCATGAGCAGGGGCCTGCCGTCGGTGTCCAAAGACCCCCTTTTCGAGACAACATCATACATCATCTCAGCCGATCTTAGGGAGTTTGTAAGTATGAGCACATGTATTTTCGCCGATTTCCCTGGCTTTTCAGGATTGTCAAAAACAAGGCATACCTCGGTAGAAAGTATGAATTTCTTTCCTTTGAAGTCCAAGATTCCGTTCTCCTCGGTTGTCTTTGACTTTATTTCGGAAAACCATTTGGGGTGCAGGAAATCCCCTGTCGCCATAAGGCCTATCCCCTTGGTCTCCATGGCCCCGGATATATGCTCAAGGTCCATGTTCGGCGAGGATGCCCTGGCGTATTTGCTATGCACGTGAAAATCAGCTATGACCTTCATTGGAATTTACCTTTATCTTTCTGGGTTTTGGGATCTTTTTTCAGGTCATCTAACATTTTATTGGTTTTCAGGGCTGTAGATTCAGAAGATTTGGCTATGGCTCCAGCACTCTGTATCGATGGTTTTATGATATTCTCAAACATCTTGGAGTATGGGTCCTGTTTTTGAACGTTTTTCCGCTTTTCTGCTTCCTCACTCATGATAGGAGATGCAATGAAACCATTTAAATAAGTTTTTGCTTGGCCTTATTCCTTTTCCAAGCCTTCAAGGACAAGCTTGAAGTTTTCGGTTGTTTGCACTATGTTCTGTTCAAACTCCCTTTTCCTTTCTTTTGCTTCTTTGCTTTGTTCATGAATCAAGGAAATGGCGTTGACTGAAGAGTTTTTTGTTGAAATTGTTCTCTCATTGCGTTCAGGTTTTAACAGCTTGATTGATTCGTTTGTGACTTTTTCAGAAAGCTTCCTGTAGTGGGTCTCAAGACTCATGACTGCATCGTGTTTTGACTTTTCACTTATTTCCTGTCTGTCTGTCTGCATCTGACCACGTATTGGATATTTATGGACAAAACAGTTTAAAAACCTATCAACATTCTTAAACACAACTAAACACATAATAAGAATTAAAAACACTCCTCTGTGTAGGTAGGATATAATGCTGGAATGGCAGATCGGCTATGTATCCGCCTGCAGAGCGGACTAGGGGGGTTCAACTCCCTCTTCCAGCTTGACCTTTTTTCTTTAGAAAAGAAAAACGGTTCAACTAAAAAGAAACTATGTTAGCCGTCCACGGTAAAGAAAACTATTTTTGCAAATCAAAGGAAGGTTGGAACGTCAAGTCGTTTTTGCTGGAGCTTTTTTGGAAAAAGCTCCAAGGGGACCTTGGTTCCCTTACCGAAAGAAGCTACTTTTGCATTATAAATTGCTTGCGTGCTCCTCTGCCGCCTTTTTCATGTCCTTTGCCTTGTAGATTCCCCTTCCGACAATTGCATGCCATTTTTCCCCGGCCACCTTTGTCGTGTCCTCGATCTTTCCGCCCTGCGCCACAAACCCAGGGGCATAGAAAACAGGGGAAACGCCTTCAGCCTCAACAAGCTCCTTCACTTGCTTTATGACATCAGGCTTGTTGCCAGGGACAACGAAATTGCTGATCCCTGCCCTTGCGGCAATCCTGTACATCTCCATTGCTCCGTTATCGGTAATGAATCCTCCTTCGCTCACGGCATAGGCTGAGTGGGTCATCCTTCCGCCGACGATGACCTTTAGCCCATTGTCCAAAGCATGGTATATCCAAGCCCTTTCTGTCTCTGGGCCTGCCTGAGGGAAAAATATAACAGTGTCAACCCCCGCTTTTTTGCATACCTTCGCAAAATTCTTGCCAGTGTCAGGGATGTCTGTGCCTGCCTTCTGGTGGTCATAGATTATTGGTTTATCTGAGTATTTTCTGACAGTTTCCACAACCTTGGGCAAGCCATAGCCCAAACCCAATTCAAATCCGACCTTGTATCCTCCAATGCCTTTGACATCGGCAGTCTGCTTGACCAGCTCCTCAAACTCCTCAATTGTCTCAACATCGCAGGCAGGAATTATGCTCCTGTCCATGTCGATTATCTTATGATCCAGTTTTCCAAAGTTATCAACGGCATATGCCCTTGCCTCCTCTGTCCCATAGACTCTAAGATACCTGGAAAGCCTATCAATTTGCCTTATTGTGATAGCTATTGTCTCAGAATCAACATTGTCTGACAAAACCTTATTTTTCAAATAATTAAGTACATCGGTTGCCCTTATTACAGAGATCACCTTTGTGCCTGTCCTTGCCTGGTATTCGGCTATCGCGCTTTTTCCGTCAATGCCGACTTCCTGCCTGTCCAAGGCTATCGCAAGCAAAGGATAATTAAAATTGCCCAGCTTTGCCAGATCCTGCCTTGCCTGGTATTTGGCGTCGCCTGCAGTGAAAACGTCATCCAATTGTATGATTGACTGGCCTTCCTTCGGAACCTTTCCGACAACCAGCTTGCTTATGTCAACCTTGCCAGTGCCCTCGCCATGCTCCTTCGGCATCTTCCTGGTGAAAAACCAGCCTATGTTCTGGTTCCTGAGCGCCATGGATGTTGCAACAGGGCCCACAAGGCTCACTCCCTTCTCCGGAATCCCGTACAGCAGGTCAGCCTTTATGCCTGAGCTTGATATTGCATCCGCGTATGCCTCGCTCAATTTCCCCAATGTCAGGCCGTCATTGAACTCTCCTACATTCAAGAACCATGGGGAAATCCTTTTGCTTTTTAGAGTTCTGTCATCTTTGGAATCTTCAAAGATCTTGAGGCCGTTTTCAAATGCAAAACCGATAAAATCGCTTTTGTATTTTTCCAGGCTTGCCGGCTTAAGCTTGTATTTTTCAAGCGACGCTGAAGAAGGTTTTCCGCTTCCATTAACATTTAGCTTTCCTATAGTTTTGGTTTCCATATCAAACCCTTAAATCCCATGTTCTTTTAAATGTTTATAGATGTGCATTTATATCTAACATAAACAAACACTTAAAAACACTTTGTTGCATGGTATATTGTTATGACACCTGGTAGGCAAATACATAACCCTCTTGAAAAGATGACAGTTAAGCAAATCCATAATCCATTTGCAAAAAAGGCAATTGACAGAAAAACCGTTGATTACTTCAAGAAGCAGGTGAATGCGCTTGTTGAAAAGGGCCATTCGATAGTGAAATATGACCTGACATGCAACCTTGGGCACGCCACAATCAATGCCTCCGGAAGCAACCTTGAACAGAAGGAAAACAACATATCTTTAGTTATGTTTTTGAAAAAAAGAGAC
>JAPLWW010000004.1 GCA_026396375.1 Microcaldota archaeon
GAGGATAAGGATAGTCAAGTTTGTTGACGCATACAAGGGATTGGACGGATCTGAATACGGCCCCTACAATATAGGGACGGTGGTGTCTGATTTGCCTGACGAGGAGATGGGCTGGCTTGTCGAGGAAAAGTATGCAGAGGAGATCTGATGGAAAAGTCCTTTGAGTCCCAGATACTTTCAATGGCAGGGGATTCCCTTTATGCAAACAACGACCTTGAAAACGCCGCTGTCTCTTACAATTACGCCGCTGAATTTTCCAAGTCTCCGGAAAACATGGAAAAGGCGGCAACGGCATACTACAAGCTTTCAAAAAAGTCAAAAATAACCTCAAGGGAAAGGGAGTATATGGAAAAGGCGGAAAACCTTTTCAAAAAAGCGATTTTCATAGACCCTGAAAGGATAGACTCCCACTATTACCTTGGGATGATCTTCAGCGAAAGGGGAGACCTGGTCAATGCAGTGAGCGAATTTGAGATTGTGCAGGACCATCCTGAGGAATTCTCGGAAAGGATCGCGACTTCGATAATAGAGTCCTACATCTTCATAAAGCATGCAAGGTATGAGAAGGAATCAGAGGCATATTCAATGCTTGAGGACCCTTTCCTTGTGAGCTTCTATGAGTTCATAAAGCAGTATATCATTGGGACAGACATTGAAAAGGGGCTTCTGGAAAAGCATGATACTGACAACCCCTATGTTGCAGTGGCATCCGAAATAAAGGAAATGTATGGAAGATATTTCATGAAAGAGGACATAAAGAAAAAGATACCCAACCCTGTTGTGAGATTTAGCATGATGATAGGGATAATATTTTCCAAAAAGGAAAATGAAGATGAGCTTGTGGAGTTCTTTTCAAGGTCAGACCTTTCGGACCTCAATGAACTTCCGATATATACCAGGGGGATAGTCTCGGATTTCCTGTCAAAGTTCGGATTGACAAGGCAATCCTTCAAAATGCCCTATACCATACAGCAGAACATATCGGCTGCAGAAGACATGATCCTGCTGATAAAACAGCTTAAAGCCGAGAAAATAAGCAAGGAAGAGATACAGGGCAAGGCAAGGGAGATATACCCTTACCTTCCAAAGGAGGATGCAAAGGCATATGCCGACTTTTTCGAGCTTATCAAGGATTCCTCTTATAGCGAAATATACAGCAAGCTTGAAAGAATGAAGAGGGACATCATTGAAGCGATCTTCAGGAAACTGAGGGCATTCTACGGAAAGGAGGAGACATTGAGGATTTTTAGATTGATAATATCCTCAATAGATCTTGAGGAGGACGAGAAAGTTGAGATGCTCAAAAGGATGGAATACAGGATAAGCTCTTGATTCCATAATTGATTATTTAATCCTCAAACACTTCTTTTCCGGTTTTTGTTTCCTTGACATTGATGGTTAATGCAAGCGCAGAGCCAATCAGCAGTATCACAAATCCCCAAAAGAAGACAGTGTGGTAGGAGATTATCTGCGCCTTCATGTATATCAATGCAATGACCTGCTGGATCACTGAAGGCGTCATGGAATTTATTATTGTGTTCTGGGAAAGGGAGATGACTGCATTCTCCATGGCATCCTTCTGGATTGTCGCGAAAAGCGCGATCCCGAAAGCCCCTGCCACACTGCGCGCAAGGGAAAGCACGGATGATGCGGCACCTATCTCGTGCTCAGGGACCGTGGAGGAGATTATTGTAGTGCGCTGGGCCATTCCAAACCCCATGCCGGAGGCCATGACGAATATCGGCACGATTATGTCCAAGGCTGAGGACCTTGCGTCAAGGCCCATGAACAGGAAAAGCCCGAAGGAGGCAACCAAAGTGCTCAATGCAATGACATAGCGCGGCTGGACCTTGCCTACAAAAGATGCCCCTAAAGGCGCTGAAATCATCATTGCCACTGCCATAGGCATGAATAGATAACCTGTTTGGGTGGCAGTATAGCCAAGGAAAGTCTGGGCAAAATTGGGGAGGATGAAAAGGCAGCCCATCATGCCCATGAAAACAACGAAGTTATTGGCAAGGGTGGTCACGAATGCGCTGTGCGCGAAGAACTTGGGGTCCACTATGGGCTCAGGGTGGTTCTGCTCTATTCTATAGAATATATATGCAAAAATAAGCATTACGGCATAGCATATCAGGCTGGCATTTGATGTCCAGCCCCAGTCTATTCCCTGGTTAAGGACAAGCACAAGCGCGGAAAGCGCAATTCCCAAGGTCAGCGCCCCCCAGATGTCAAAATTGGCAGTGGGCCTTTCTGACTTGGATTCCGGGACAAATGAAATGGCCATGAAAAGGGCTATGATGCCTACAGGAAGATTTACCAGAAATACAGATCTCCAGCCGAATGTGTCTATCAGCGGCCCTCCAATGAGGGGGCCAAAAACCGACGCGGCTGCGAAAGAGGCGGACCAGATGCCCAAAGCCTGCGCCCTTTCCTTCGCATCCCTGAACGTGACAGTCAGTATCGCCATTGCAGTTGGATAGTTGGCTGAGCTTGCTATGGCCTGGATTATCCTGAAGAATATCATTGAATTGAGGTTCCATGCAAATGCCGCAAGGATGGAGCCGACTATGAAGATGGAAAATCCCAGGATGTATATCTTTTTCCTGCCCATCGTATCCCCAAGCTTCCCCCATACGGGGACAAAGACGGCGTTTGCAAGGATGTATGCCGTGGCTATCCAACTTACCTCAGTCAGGGTAATTGAGAAATCGTTCATTATCTTTGGGAATGCGAGGTTGACTATTGTCTGGTCAAGCATGCCAAGGGAAGTCCCTATCATGAGGGTCAATAGGATCAGCCACCGCAGGTCCCCTTTCATATTTTCAAACATTTGGACCAGCTTGCCTACTTGTATATCCACATCTTGGCAGACATGCCTTCCTTGATTTCAGGATATGCGGAAGTGTCAAAAATCGCCTTGACCTCGAATTGCTTCTCCTGGCGCTTGTCGGATATGCTGAAAACTATGTCGGACTGGACAGGCTGCGGGCTGACGCTTTCCACAGTGCCGTTATATTGCCTGTTTCCAAATGCGTCAACAGTGAAAATGACTTTCTGCCCAGGCCTGATCTGGTCAAGGCCCTTGTCCTCAGCGATCTTGCCGACCACGCGGAAATCATCCGGATCCACCATGGTCACCACTGCCTGGCCAGGGGAGACAAGCTGCCCCGGCGTATCCTTTATCTCCAAAATTATTCCGCTGACCGGCGCCGTTATTGTCTCGTTCCCGACAACGGCAAGGCGCTGGCCGTGCACCACCTTGTCGCCTTCGCTGATGTAGAACTTGTCTATTGTTCCAGGCGCATGGGATCCCAGGGATATTATGGGCGCGCTTATCTCGGAATTTTCAAGGTATATTTTGCCCTGGAAATCCTGCAAATACATCCATCCTGCCACGGAAACCAGGAAAAGCGCCAGGAAGAATATCTCATAGAAAAGGGGGTGCTGCCTGATGATGGTAAGGGGATTTTCTCTCTTTATGGGAATAGGCTCGC
>JAPLWW010000011.1 GCA_026396375.1 Microcaldota archaeon
TCTTGTAGAATGAAGGATATGCTATTTACCATTATGAGCATGGTGAGATAAAACCAACCAAGAAAAAAGAAGGATATGTATATGACAATCTTCTATTTGTGCCAATTGAGAAGAAAATTATGTGATGACGCCTTATTTTTAAACCCATCCAGCCCTGAATTACAACATATGCTTGGCTGGAGGATACTAAAGCAAGGCGAGTACAAGGTGGATATGCCGCTCCTCAGCATCGAGGAGGAAGAGATCATCTGCGAGATGTCCAACCGATTCAAGGAGATAATCAGGATCTCCGAGCTCAAGACTGAAGCTGAGGCGATGCAAACTCTCCAAAACATCCTTGATGAGATAGGCAGGGAAAGCAAGGTCTCGTTTGACAAGGAGCAGAAAAGATACCTGGCAGACACTGCGCTAAAGCACATTTACGGCCTGATCTTCTTTGATGAACTGCTAAAAGACCAAGACATAGAGGAAATAGCCGTAATCGGCATAAACGAGCCGATCTACATATTCATGCCAAAGAAAGGATGGAAAACCGTCAACGCGGAAATAACAGAGGAAAACGAGCTTATAGAGATAATAAACAAGATGGCAAAAGGCCTTGGAAGGAGGATAACCCTCCAGCATCCAAGACTGGACACGTCTTTGCCGGATGGAAGCAGGCTCCATGCCTCAATATCCCCAATATCAAAGGGGGAAATGACAATAAGGAAGTTCAAGAGCAGCCCCCTTTCCCCTAGGCATCTGATAGGCTTCAGGACCGGAAATGCTGAAACAATGGCAATCATGTCAATGCTAATGCAAAGCGACAGCTCGGTCATAATAGCAGGAAACACCGCAGGAGGAAAGACGACAACGCTCAACTCATTGTTCAGTTTTGTGCCAAAGAACGAAAGGATACTCATAACTGAGGAGACTCCGGAAATAAGCATACCTCACAAGCACCAGATAAGGATGGTAGCCAACAAGGACATGGGAATAAGCCTTATGGATTTGATTTACGACTCATTGAGGATGAGGCCAGATAGGATAATAGTCGGGGAAGTCAGGAACAGGGAAGAAACAAATGCCCTAGTTGATGTATTGCTGGGAGGCCAGGCAAGGGGAATATATGCGACATTCCATGCCCAGTCAAGCCAGGAGGCGTTAAACAGATTATTGAGCATGGGAATAGAGCAGATAAACCTGTCAAGCATAGACGCAATCCTGGTCCAGAGAAGGATGCTGATCTACGACAAGAGGAAAAGGACAAACACAGAGGTAAGGAAGATAAGCGAGCTGAGCATAATCGAGAACGGAAGCAACATCCCCATAGTGAGATACGACATCAGCAACGACAATTGGAAAATCAGCAACCTTGAAAAGGCAATAGAAGCGCTCGAAAGCAAGCTGGGGATAAGCAATAAGGAGATAAAGCAGGAATTGGACGAAAGGAAGGAAAGGATAGAAAAGGCGCCTATGGAATTTGGGGCTTTCTACAATAGCATGCAGGAATGGCTATATAGTGAATGAAATGATTGAAACGGTTGTGAAGATATCTGAAAAGTTTCCATTGCTGAACATAGAGTCTGGAAAAACCCAGAAGACTTTCTATAGTTTGGGATTAAACTCAAACGCAAAGAAGTACAACACTTTCTCGATAATCGCAGGGCTGTTTGTGCTTGCTTTGATGTACGGGATAACCGGATCGGCGGCAATGTCGGTCATATTCGGGATAGGGATCATGCTTTTCCTTTATTATTTGCCAAATATAGAAAAAACAAAGGCGGAAAACGAGATGGAATCGGAATTGCCACTTTTCCTGAGGGATTTGGGAGCATTGATCAATATGGGAATCCCGTTTGTCTCCTCAGTAAGCATGCTGTCAGTCAGAAAAGGAACTTTCAACAAGGAAATGGGCAGGGTAATGAAGGAGGTCTCGAAAGGAGCAAGCTTAATATCAGCTTTGGCATACCTTGGAAGCAGGATAGAAAATACCAATGTCAAAAGGGCAATAGCCCAGATAATCAGCGCCTATGAACAGGGAGGAAACGGAAATGAATTGAAAAGGATGGGAAATGACTTATTGAACGCGCAAAGGCACAAGCTGAAGGAATATGCCGCAAAAAGCTCGATCTTCTCAATATTCTTCATAATGACTGCGGTAATAGCACCTACTTTCTATTTGATAATAAGCATAATAAGCCCGATTCTGTTCGCAACTGAGACAAACATGCTCCAGCTAACCATGGTGATGATGGTAATCTTCCCTTCCATTAGTTATCTTATTTTGGCAGTCGGAAGGATGTCAATGCCAAGCATAGCGTTCAGGACAAAGGAGGCTTTGCCAAAAGGGTTATTATTCTCAATACCGCTGGCATTCGTCTTTCTATTGCCGATAGATATAGAATACAAATTGATAATCCTGGCAATGATCTTTATAGCAAGCTTCCTGCTTTTCATAAAGAAATACCTGGAGGAGATAAAGATAAGCAAAGTGGAAGCAAACCTCCCGAATGCGCTTTTATTGATATCCTCATTGCCAAAAGGGACCCATTTCAACAAGGTCATAGAAAGATTGGCATTTTCAGATCTGGAAGGGATAAGGGAGGAATTCAAAAAAGCATACAACCAGCTGAAGGCGAACCTGAGCCCTGAAACAGTAATAAAGGACATTGTTGAAAGGAACAAAAGCCCGATGCTTTCCAAAGTCATGGAAACAATGGAATACATCTACAAGGCAGGAGGCAACGTCAACGAAAGGATAAGCGAGATGACAGAGGATTTGCTTCTTTTCCACGACATAAAAAGGGAGCAGGGATCCATAATGGCGATACAGAAATACAGCACCATGCTGGGGATAATACTGATACCCATAGTCCTTTCAATGGCAATACAGATAACAGGGAAGATGAGCGGGGTGATGGAAAAGCAGCTGGACTTAACCTTCATAATACAGGGCATAATCCCTGCCTATCTCATAATCAACAGCGGAATCATCTCCGACTTCTGCTCGTCATTGGATGTTGACAAGAGCAAGGAAATGATATATTTCTCATTGCTTTCATTGGTCAGCACAGGGCTGTTCCTTGTCTCTTTGTCCCTGGGGATAATCTGATTTAAATTGCTTTCCATCCTATCTCAATTGGATGTTGTCTGAAATAGTGTCCTTCATAATCTTTGCATTCGGACTGGTGCTTTTCACGATGAGCATTGGCGCAGGAAGGAACTTGCTAAAGGGGATAGTATACATGTCAATAGGCGCGGCAATAACTATTTTCATAAAGCTGATTTTCTTTGACGAAAGGCCATGCGCAGGGGATTTCCTATGCCCGTTGGACTCAGGCATTGTAAGCGGGCATACCATAACATCGATGATGTTCGCAATGGCATTCTACAACAAAAAGGAATTCATCATATTCCTTGGGATTGCAATGCTGGTCGCATACAGCAGGATATATTTCGGGTTCCATGACCTTACGCAGGTAGCAAGGTCAATAGCAATAACGATTTTGGCATATTATTCATTGGGTGTTTTGACTGGGGGAATTGACAAGAAAGGCTAGCCACATACTGTTCGGGCTTATAGTGGCATACATAATCTGGGCCCATGGAGAGAACGGATTCTACTGGAGCCAGTCAATAGTGATAGTTTCCATTTTAGCCTACAATTGGGCAGGAAGGAACCTTGATTTCAATATCGTAAAGAAATCCTTTGGATACATCAACTCGGTCTTGGAAAGGAAGGAGATCAAGATAGCTGGAGAAGCGGCGATACTTTTTTCTTCTTCAATAATGATGGTCTATTGGCTTCTTGGGAAGGATAACGCCATGATAGCGGCAATAGTCTGGGGCTTGGGAGATGGCATGTGCTCAATAGTGGGAGGCTATTTCAAAAGAAAGGAAAAGAGCATTGAAGGGGTATTGGCCTTCATTGCTTTCTCGTTCATTGGATTGCTGTTTGTCATAAGCCCGGAAAAGGCAGCAGTAATAGCGGTTTTCTCAGCTTTAATCGAATACTTCACGAAAAGGATGGACGACAACATAACAGTGCCCATAGGCGCTGGCATAATAGCCAGGCTTCTGGGATAAGGATTAAAAATGTTTCTTTATATGTAGATTAATGGCAATTTATAAGGCAAGGGCGCCATCATGGAAGGAAAAAGGCCCTGAATTCATAGAAACCAGCATGGCAAGCCAAAAATGCAGGTTCTGCAAGCTTAACGAGGAGCCGTTGGCAGAAACGAAATTCTTCAGGATCATGAAAGCAAGATATCCGTATCTTCCTGAGCATGCGATTGCAATGAGCAAGAGCCATGCAAGGTCTATAGAAAATTTTGGAAAGGATGAATTTGCCGATCTTATTGGGATAGTCGAAAGGATAGGGAGGCTTTCCCCGGAAATCAGGTTCATCGCAAACGAGGGGATCGCTGCAGGCCAGACCATACCCCATATGCATATGCACATCATAAGGAAATTCAAGGAAAACGACTTGTTTGTGAGCAGGATAAGCGCCAAGGCGAAATTTACAGACCCTTTTGCATGCATAATCCTGCACAATGCAGGGCTTTACGGCAATAGCGTGAGCCTGGAGATGAGCAAGGAACATGCGGATGAAAGCATGAGGAAGATAAAAAGCATGTTTGCAAGGCTTTCGGCAAGGTATTATTACATGATGGAAACCAGATGCGTCGAAGCCCCTGAAAAGTACGGAAAAGCCATTTCAAGGATGGTAAACGAGAGGATAGGCCATGGGATGGGCATAAACTGGAGCCTTGAGAACAATGGGACAAGAATGGCGATAATACCAAGGGCAATAAGGCAAGGAGACCTGGACAGGGGATTTAGGCTAGGGGCTCTGGAGCTCTTCCTTGGCCTGAAGTCAGAAAGGAATGGCGATCTCAACGGAAATGAGCTTGGGATATGGAAAGAGAGGCAGGAATCATTCCATGGGGAAATAAGCAGATGCTTTATATAGGGGGAGGGGGACATAAAAGAAACCTTT
>JAPLWW010000010.1 GCA_026396375.1 Microcaldota archaeon
GATCGCCGAGCTTCTCCTTTACTCCTTTACCATGTCGCTGATGTTTGACTTGTTCACGATTTCGACCAAGGCAACGAAGATGCCGTATAATCCGAACAGCAATGCCGCGTGCCACCAGGTTGTTGCCAATGCAAAGCCTACGCAGATGACTGCATAGAGCGCAAACGCGCCTGCAATTACCGGCTTCCTTCCTATCTTGTCAGACAGCCACCCGCCTGGCACAGAAGCGAGCGCATACACTATATTGTAGAAAACATAGAGAAGCAGCACATCCTCAGGCTTAATGCCCAAGTCCGTTGCGCGCAATATGAAGAATGCGAAGCTGAAATAGGAAAGCGAGAAAATTAGCGATACCTTCAGGAATGTCTTGTATTCCTTTGGCATCTGCCTCAAAGCCTCCCAGAACGGCGTCTTCTTGGCAGGAGCAATGGCAGCCTTTGCAGGCTCCCTTACAAAAAGGACAATGACAGCCACTGCCATGAATGCGGGTATGACCGCTATCAGGAAGACATTGCGGTACCCCTCTCCAGTGGCTCCGAACATGGACAGCAGCACGAATGCCAGCAATGGGCCGATTACGGCGCCTGCGGTATCCATGGCCCGATGCAGGCCGAATGCCCTGCCGCGGACCTCCTTTCCGGCGGATGAGGCTATTATGGCATCGCGCGGAGACTCCCTCAGCCCCTTGCCTATTCTTTCCAGCCCGCGCATTATGAGCACCATCCACCAGGTGGTGGAAAGCGCGATGCCGATCTTGACTATAGATGAAAGGCCGTATCCAAACAGGACAAACTGCTTCCTCTTGCCCAGCTTGTCAGAGAAGTAGCCTGAGAATATTTCAACAAGGCTCGCCACGCTGTCAGCAACCCCTTCCACTAGGCCGACCAGCTCCTTGCCCGCGCCCAGCACAAGCGTCAGGAAAAGCGCTATATTGGGAAATACCATCTCGCTTGAGACATCAGTGAAGAAGCTGACTATGCCGAGCGTTATGACGTTCTGGCCGATCTTGCCTTCCTTGTTTTTAGCCAATTTGTCCCCCTTTTGCACTAACTCATCGGATATTTAAAAAAATATGTTTTTACTCCCTTTTCCTTCCCAGGATCGCCCATAATGCAATGAGTACGATTGCCGCTATACCAATGTAGATTGCAACCGTAGTTCCGCTGTCTTGGCTTGCCTCGGGCAAGGCATTGTCCTGATTGGGCGTGATTATTGTTGCATTGGAAGTCTTGTTCTGCGTTGTGTTCTGGGCCGCCGGTTTCGGTGCATTATCTGTCTTGTTGATTATGGCCGTTGCTATGCTGCTCTCATTTTTTGTTGAGGCGTTGCTTTCATTCTGCGTTGCGTTCTGCTCCTGGGATTGAGGAATCATTTGCTCGGAAACAGGTATAGTGCAACTGATGTTGTAGAAGTTCAGGGGCTGCCTTTTTGAGTTCTGGCAAAGGCATGCGTCAAGCACGCCCCTTTCGCTCGCTGAGGTTGAGCAAAGCATGCATATGCTACCGTTCCCAGCCATCCTGGTGCAATAGTCGGTGCAATAATTAACCATAGACTCGAGGTCCTTCGTGCATGTCTTGTCTCCCGGCTGTCCCGGAGGATATGCGGCAAATGACAATGAAGCAAAAACAGCCAATAGAAACAATAATGGAATACCGATATTCTTCATAATTATCTTATCTTGGGGAAGCAATTTAAACATTTCCCCTTCATCTTATTCTTTGTTGGGGATATAGTGTAGGCAGGTAGCACGGCAGGCTCCAGGTTTTGCGATGGACACTCGCGTATAGAAGAAACCTGTAAGTCGGGGTTCAAATCCCCGTGTCCCCAAAGCCTCTTTCTTTCTGTAAGGGAACCAATGGTTCCCTTGAAGTTCCAACCTTCCTTTTTGGGTGAAGCCTTTTTCCTAAAAAGGCTCTTGCGGAAAAGAAAAACTATTTTTGTATTCACCCCAAAAGAAGCTATTTTAGCCGTCTGTGGACGCATAACCCCTTGGGTTCAAAAGAAGGCATTTGGTGCCTGCGGGCACCTCAGAAAAAGTTAGATGCATGGAAAGCAGGGCTAGAGATATGCATCAATTTCCCTTAACCACGCTATTCTTATTATTTATGGTTTATATCTGCACACGCAGGTATGACAAATGAAGCTTGGATTAATCGTTTCATTTTTAGCGATTGCTTTGTTTCTCAGCGGTTGTGTCGAGCCAGCAAAATCCGGCGGCAACAATCCGGCAATGGACTCCAATACTGGATGCCCTCCGGATACTGAGTTGTACTGCAGCGGATGGATACTGGCTCCAAGCTGCAACATCAAGTCCTGCAGCTGTTTCTACAGCGATTCGGCCCGCGATGCGGTTGCGTCTTTTTACCTCACTTCGGATAACCAGTATTTCCCATGTTCCGGCGAAGGTTCGGCAATCTCGTGTGAAGCTGCTGCCCAGCAAGCCGGACAAGTCTGCGGTCAGCAACCCCAATGAAAAGAATCCGGGCAGGCGGTTTCTTCCCCTGCACGAGCCACTTTTCTTCGCGAAGAAAAGGCCCTTGGGTTCAAAAGAAGGCATGTAGGCTCTGCGGAAAGAAAAACTATTTTTGTATTTATCCTAAAGTACAGTTTTTTGCTATTATTTTATATTTTTCCAGTCTTCGGAAAACGCGACTGATGAGTAAACATACCATTCGCACTGCCTCCATCCTTCCTTTGGCAATCCTGCCTTGAAGGAAAGCTCACTGAGGAACTCATTGACATCCGGGAGCATCTTCCATACATCAGGAAGGAACGTTGCCCTGTTCCATCCCTTCTCTATTATCACTCCGCACTTTTCCTTCTTTATGTATGCCATGAACTCTTCCGGAGTTCCGCTGAACTTTTCCTTTGGAGTGAGAACTGAAATCTCAAGATTAAGGCTGTTAAGCTCGCTTCTGTCAACCGCATCGAATCTCGGATCCCCGAACGCCGCGTTCATCGCATTGTCTGAAACGTCAATTGCAAGATCCCTGTATGGATCAAGCGTCCCTATGCACCCCCTCAGCTCGCCTTTTTCCATAAGGGTAACAAATGCCGCCCCATAGAATCC
>JAPLWW010000104.1 GCA_026396375.1 Microcaldota archaeon
CTAAAGTTACCTTTCCCTTGAGCCAGAGAGGTCCGCTTGAGCCCTCTTCCGGATCCTCAGTTATCCCAATGGATTGATCCAGGTTAGGCTCAATGCCCTTCCCTGTCTCCTTGTCGCACGCAACCAATCTTCCTGAAGGGCAATTGCCAGCCTGCCTTATTGCAAGATCCCTTGCCTCATCATTGAAAGAATTCCTGGTGAGGTTCCATGTTCCCCCAACGCGGTGGCAGAATCTTCCGAGCGAGCACAGCTCCTCATTGTCCCTGAGGATCAAGCCTGGACCAGTAATCTTTTTTGCGCAATCCTTATATTTCTCGGTTGCCGCTGTCTCAGTTCCGTCAAATTTAGTGCTTATGTGATGCCCGTCGCAATATGGCTTGCTGTTTGAGTTTCCGCACCTGCAGAGAGAATATGCCTCCTGTTTTGGAAACGTTTTCCCTTTTTTCCATTCCTCAGGCTGATCATCTTTTCTGTTCCTTGCAACAAGATCCATCTGCAAAGGCAGATTTCCGGATATGATATAGGGCCCGTTCTTGGAGATTGTTACTTTGCATTTTGGTTTTTCCTCCTTTGCCATCAAGACACCGGGTTATTGCTTTTGATGAAGAGTAACGATTATCATTGTGGATATCAGGGTTATCAGGAATGCGATCGCAAGCTCGTAGTTCCATCCGCTCACGGGCACAAATGTCACGAGAGTGGTGTTTATCGCCTTCTGCCAGAAAAGGGCTGAAACCACGCCCAAAGCCGTGGATATGACTATGATGAACTGGTTGGCCACCTCCTTCTCCTTATCCGCCAATATCGCCTGTTCCTTGAGCTTCCTTATCTCCTGCTTGTTTTCCTTTATCTCCTCCTTCAGATCAGATCTGGTTGCCGCGCTCAGTTCCATGGCGGATTATGAGAAGGCAACATTTTTATTGGTTTGTCTTATCCAAGGAGGGTAGGGATGGCGGATATATTTTTTGGTTGAAGACAAAAATAGTTTTTCTTTCCCGTAGGCGGATTTCTTTTTTCTAAAGAAAAAAGGTCGCCCCGAGCAGGATTTGAACCTGCGGCCTTCCGATTAACAGTCGGACGCTCTACCAGCTGAGCTACCGAGGCTTGAAGTGTTTTTTATTATTTGCCAAACATTTTTAAACGTGATGTGCCCCTTTTCTCGCATCAGAACCAAAAATCAGCAAGGCTTATATTCTTTGACTAGCTTAATATTGATGGTAAAACAAGGATAGATGTTCCTTAAGATGGTATCATGGAAATAACGCAGACAAGGCAAAGGCCAAGAAGGCCAATCTTCACGGAAAGCAGAAGACGAAGACTAATAATAATCGAAGCGCTGAAAATTGACGATAGCCCGAAAAAAACAGAGCTGGCCCTGAGATACTGCGTGCATTACCATGCGGGCCAGTTCAGGAAGGGGAACAGGGAGCCCTACCACACCCATCCGATTGCAGTGGCGGGGCTGCTTGCAAGGTACGGATACAACGATACTGTAACGCAGTGCATCGCATATCTTCATGACACGATTGAGGACTCTCCGCTGAGGATGAATGAGCTGACCGATGCTTTCGGATATGAGATATCAAACGGGGTTTACATACTTTCAAGGAACAAGGGAAAGATAATAAGCGGGAAAAAGCTTTCGGACGCGGATTACAAGGTAAGGCTGGGATTCGCAAGGAATAAGATAAAGAGAGTTAAAATAGCTGACATGATAGTCAACACAAGGGACCTTGAGATCCTCAATCCGACAGGGATAGAGCGGAAGATAAATGATTCCGAGACATTCTACATCCCGATGGGAAGGGAGATCTGCCCGGTAATGGTAAGCGAGCTGGAGATGAACATCGCGAGATACAAGGGGAAGTTTCTCTTGAAACAGAATGCTAATTAGGATGATCCTATGAAAATAAGCTTGCTGGGGCCAACGAACATGAAGAAGTTCTCTTCTATAATAGGAAGGGACCTTGGCCAAATTGAATCCGAGGCAAGGGAAATCGGAAGGATAATAGCAAAAAGCGGGAACCAGCTTGTGGTGGTTTTCAATTATGCAGGCATGCTGAAACTGGTCGGGGATTCATACAAGTCAAACGGAGGAAAATTGGAAATGCTTTATACTGAGAACGATTATGACTGGTACACAAAGCCATACATGGATCATCTTGGTGAGGCTGATGTCAAGGTGAAAACAGACGGCTGGCATGACATGCTCCTGAAATTGGTGAAGGATTCTGACATTGTCGTTTGCGCCGGCCTTTCCGCAGGAGTGTTCGCGGAATTGGGATACATGAAATGGAACACCCAGGAAAAGAAGGGAAGCGTGAAATCCCTGATAGGAATTAAGGAATTCATCAGGGACTGGAAGTTCCCGCCGGAATTATCTTTTGAGATGAACCACTTCATGAGCATTGTTCCGGTTTCGGAATTGGAAAATGCACTTAAGTTATAGGCAGCTGATATTATGGAAACAAGGCGCATAAGATCAAGGCTTAGAAAATCCATCTATATAAAGAGGAGGAGAAAGAGAATTGCAAAGCTTGAAAGCATGAAGCTGGAGAGCGAGAATATAATAAAGGGTTTTCTGAGGCACGCATTCAGCTGGAAAAACAGGCTGGCTTCTGGAGACAAGATCTGAATTCTTTTGGTATCTGAAAGATATATATATTTATCTAATCAAACTAAAATGGGGATTAAAATGAATGAGGATATGTCTGCAATTGTGAAAATATTTGGATTCGCTTTTATAGGATATAGCATAAGCATTTGGTTGGTTCACACTCTGGCGTTAATTCCCGTTTTTGTATTTGCAAGCGGCATGATGATGATAACAGATCAGGGCAAATCGACGTTAAAAAGCATAGTCGTACTTCTAGTATTACTTTACATATCTCTGTTTTTATTTAGAATTCCCCTATAATTTTTTATTTAATTAAAAGAAACAGAATCAAAACCGTCAGAAACGTTTAAAAACCTTTTCATATCTATGCTTTACCTATCTATATATTGCATCGGAGCAATCCGCTGCTTGGGCATCCCATTGCGGGCAATGCCGGATACATAGGTGAGCAAACATGTCAGACATAAACAAACCACGAAGAGGATCGCTTGCGCTAAGGCCCAGGAAAAGGGCAGACTCGCAGGTTCCGGAAATCTCCCACTGGCCTGAAGTGAAGGACAAGGCAGTCTTGGATTTCCCGGCATACAAGGCAGGCATGACCACAGTCAGCTTTGTCGACACCACAAAGGCGCCGACAGGGGGAATGGAAATAACAGTGGGCGCAACGATATTGGAGGCTCCTCCGGTAGTCATCTATGGCATAAGGGGATACTGCGAAGGAAACTCATACGACATTTTCACAGACAACAAGGAGATAATAAAGAACATAGCCCCAAAGAGCGGGGCTGCAAAAACATCATTCAACGATTCATTGGAATATGATGACATAAGGCTTCTTGCCTATGCCCAGCCGTACAAGACAAAGATGGGAAAGAAGCACATTGAAAGGATGGAGATGGGAATAGGAGGATCATCATCAAAGGAAAAGCTGGAATTCGCAAAATCCATTTTGGGAAAGGAGATAAGCGTCGCAGATGTCCTGAAATCAGGCCAGTATGTTGACGCGGTTGGAATAACGAAAGGAAAGGGATGGCAGGGAGTCATCAAAAGGTTCCATGCAGCAAAGCAGAGGCCAAAGGCAACGGGAAAAGTCAGGCATACGGCCCCAATAGGAGCCTTCAAGCCAGGATATGTCATGTACACTGCGCCAAGGGCGGGGCAGATGGGATACCACAGGAGGGTTGAGCTCTCCAAATTGATAGTGAAGGTGGGGAAATCCGCAAACGCGGCGGATGTGAATCCTTCTTCAGGATTCCCGCACTACGGATTCGTTACAACAGATTTCATATTAGTGAAAGGCTCGATTCCAGGGCCTGCAAAAAGGATGGTCAGGCTAAGGTACGCGATGAGAAAGCCGGACAACATCAAGGCAGAGACAAGCTTCATTTCAAAGGAGCCTAAGAACTGAGGGATGAAAAATGAAACTCAAGGTTTATGATTTGACAGGAAAGGCGGTTGACGAAATACAGATGCCGTTTTCCGAGGAGGTTAGGGAGGACCTTATCAGGAGGGCAGTCCTTAGCGAGGAAAGCAGGGAGTTCCAGCCAAAGGGAAACTACAGATGGGCAGGATTGCAGACATCCGCAAAATACATAGGAAGAAAGGAAGCCTATGCGACCCTGAAGAACAGGGGCCAGTCCAAGCTTCCAAGGGAATTCTATGGAGGAGGAAGCCCGGGAAGGGTAAGGAGGATCCCATCTTCAGTCAAAGGAAGAAGGGCGCATCCGCCTAACGCAGACAAGATCCTGATTGAGCAGATCAACAAGAAGGAATGGCTCAAGGCGGCAAAATCCGCATTTTCAGCATCATTCGCCCCTGAAAGCGTAAAAAAGAGGGGCCATAAGATAGGGGAAAAATATCCCGCAATTCTCACAGATGATTTTGAATCATTGAACAAGACAAAGGAAATCGTGAAGGTTCTCGGCATTTTCATTTCAGAGGACATGAAAAAGGCAAAGGACAACAGGCAGAAGATAACAGGGATAAGGAGAAGGACAAGGAGCGTGAGGTATCCAAAATCAGCATTGATAATCGCTTCAAAAGGCTCTGCGGTATTGAAGGCTGCGAGGAACATTGCAGGGATTGACACGGTTGATCCGAAGGACCTCAAGGTGAAGAACCTTGCTCCGGGATCATTGCCAGGAAGGCCCATTATAATAACCAAGAAGGCTCTTGTTGAGCTTGAGACACTTTGGGGTGCAAAGAAATGATAGTCAAAGGCGTTGTAAGGACGGAAAAAGCCGTGAATATGGCAAGCTTCAGGAAAACAATGGCATTTGTGGTAGTCAACACTGCCAAGAAGCCAGAAATAAAAACAGCAATAGAAAAATTGCTTGGCAAGAAGATAGTGAATGTAAGGACCCAGATAAACTACAAAGGCAAGAAGATAGCCTACGTTACGTTCGCAAAAGACGTTGATGTTGAGGAATTGGCAGCCTCGCTTAACCTAGTTTAAAGGTGTTATAGATGGGAAAACGATTAAAGCAGCAGGTAAGGGGAAAGGGAACGCCAAGGTACAAGGCGCCCAGCCACAGGTTCAAGGTAGACCTTTCATACAGGAACTATGACGACATCGAGAAAACAGGAGTGATCACAGGGGAAGTTATAGGATTTGTCGACGATCCTGGAAGGACAGGCATTCTCGCATTATTGAAATTGGATGACAACACGGAGCTTCATATCCTGGCTCCTGAAGGGATAGCCCTGGGAGACAGGATAGAGATTGGATCACAGGCAAAGGTTAACATCGGGAACATCCTGCCGCTATATGCAATACCTGACGGAATGTTCATCTATAATCTTGAGATAAGGCCAGGCGACGGGGGAAAGCTGGTCAAGGCATCAGGAAATTACGCAACAATCGTCTCTAAAGATGACAAGTATGTTTATGTGAAGATGCCAAGCAAAAAGATAATCACGTTTGATCCTGACGCAAGGGCCCAGATAGGGGTCATCTGCGGAGGGGGAGTAAAGGACAAGCCTTTGCTAAAGGCAGGAACCGCATTCCACAAGATGCATGCAAGGAACAGGAGATGGCCAGGAAACAGGGGAGTCAAGATGTCTCCGGTTGACCATCCGTTTGGAGGGAAGCAGCACCACAAGGGCAAGTCCAGCAGCGTGGCAAGGGGAGCGCCTCCGGGAAGAAAGGTGGGCCACATTGCCTCAAGGCAGACAGGAAGGAGGGGAAAGGCTGCCCAGAATACAACGAGGGGTGAATAGTCATGTTGAAAAAACCGATGTACAGGGGAATGGAGGAGGAACAGCTTAAGCAGATGCCTATGGAGGCATTCGCGAAGATAGTCAAATCAAGGGGAAGAAGGGCTATTTTGAGGGCATTGAAGGGGCTCAACATCGAGTACATGGCCCTTGTCGACAGCATAAGGGACAAGAAAAAGAAGAACATCAGCAAGCCCATAAGGACCCATTGCAGGGAGGCAGTCATAATCCCGGAATGGCTCGGCATGAACTTCAAGGTTTACAACGGAAAGGAATGGAAGGACGTAGAGATTACAGTGGATAGATTGGGGCACAGGCTGGGAGAATACAGCTATACTTCGTTCTTCTCGAAGCACTCAGGACCCGGTATTGGAGCAACCAGGGGAAGCAAATTCATCTCTGTCAAGTAAAGGTGTAAAACATGTATAAGTATTCAACAAAGTTCAAGGATGAATCCAAGGTTGCGAAGGCCAGGGTCGAGGACGTTGACGCAAGCTTCAAGGACCTTATCGCGGTATGCGACAATATAAGGTTGAGAAGGACAGACATAGCCCTTGACATGCTTGAAAAAGCAAGCAAGGGCCTTATCCCGCTCAGGTATTGGAAGCACAACGCCCACATGGGGCACAGGCACGAGCTTCTGGGCCAGAAGGGAAGGTATCCGAAGAAAGCTGCAGGGATAGTTCTCAAGGCTCTCAAAAGCGTAATCTCAAACGCAAGGGCCAAGGGCCTTGGGGAAGACAGATTGATAGTGATCCACGCAGCGGCGAACAAGCAGAACATTTACAGGAGGCTTCAGCCAAAAGGGCTCAGGAAAAGGCACGATTACGAGACAGCGAGGATAGAATTGGCAGTCGCAGAGATAGTGAGAAAGGAAAAGCCGGCCAAAGCGAAGAAGGAGCCAACGAAGGCAGAAAAGCCCCATAAGGCAAAGGAGCCCAAGGCTAGCGAGGCCAAGCAATAGGTGATTTCATGGTAATGAAAAGCATAAGGAAAAAATTCATCGAGGAGCCAGTGCTGAAGATGAAGATAATCGAGTTCCTTGAGAAATATTTTTCAAGAGTATGGATAGCAAACATTGACATCAAGAGGTCGCCCATAGAGACCAGGATCTACCTTGAGGTCATGGATCCCAGAGGCTTTATGAACAAAAGGAGCAGGGTCATATCAAGGGCCGCGGAGATGCTTTCAAAGGAGTTCAACATCGACAATCCGAAGATAAGCCTCATAGAAATCAGAAACCCCTGGCTTGAGCCAAGAATAGTGGCAAGGAAGGCCGCTAAGGAGCTTGAGATGGGAAAGAAGGCAAGGGCAATCCTTTACAAGCTTCTCAACAATATCATGCAGAACGGCGCAGTCGGCGCAGAGATCGTTGCTTTGGGAAAGATAGGGGCCAAGGGAGCAAAATCCAAGAAGGTCAAGGTTTATGCAGGATTCGTGCCAAAGGCAGGAAACCCTGTCAAGGATGTAAGGACTGTCCATTACGCAACTGTAACCAAATCAGGAGTCATTGGAATAACAGTAAGGATAGCGCCTCCGGGAATCTATCTTCCAGACAAGATGGACAGGATGAAAAAGGAGATTGTGATCGAGGAAGGGCCAGCAAAGGCTGAAGAGACAAAAGAGGTGGCTACCGATGCCGTTGCCAAAAGCTAAGGAACTGAGAAAAAGGACAGACGAGGAATTGGAAAAGGACATTGACAATTACAATAGGGAGCTCATAACCCTTCCGGACACGAAGTACGGGAGGAAGCAGTCCATAAAGAAGCTGATAGCAAGGACAGAGACGATAATGACTGAAAGGAGAAAGGGCAAGAAAGCAAAAAAGCCCCTTGTAAATAGGGAGGCGGAAAGGGTAAAGATATACATATCAAAGGCTGTAAAAACTGAAAAGCCGGGAAAAACAGCCAAGAAGGCCGAGAAGCCAGCCATAAAGGCGGAAAAACAGATAAGAAAGGCAGTTAAAAAATAGACGAAAGCCTTTTAAACGATATGGGACAAGATGGAACGAGGTAGATAAAATTTGGGTGAAATATGCCAGACATGCGGTTTGCCGAAGGATCTTTGCGTCTGCGATCTCCTAGATAAGGAGGAGACGAAGAGGATAAAGATTTACACAACAAGGGCAAAATTCAACAAATATGTGACGGTTGTGGAGGGCCTTGACAAGAAGCAGATCAAGGAAACGCTCAAGGAACTGAAGAGGAAACTGGCATGTGGAGGCTCAATAAAGGGAGAAGTGGTAGTCCTGCAGGGGGACCACAAGAAGAGGGTACCGGAAATACTCGTGAGCTTCGGGTTCAAGAAGGAAGCGATCGAGGTAAGCTGAGGGAAACTCATCTGCAGTTGCATGAGTTAATTGGCCTTGAGGTCAAAATAACAAAGTCAAGTTCCACGTATGAAGGGATAATGGGAACAGTGGTGTGGGAAACAAGAAACACATTCCACATCCTTTCCAAGGAAAAAACATCCGTGGTGCCAAAGAAAGGTAACAGGTTTGAGTTTAACGTCCATGGAAAACCGGTTGTCCTTGAAGGCGAGGCGCTGGAAAGGGACCCGGTTGAAAGGACAAAGAAGGGATTGGTAATATGAATATCGAGGAATTGAACAAGGAAATAGCCAGGAAGGTTAAGGAGGAATGCATCTCATCCAGGGGCATGAAGATAAAGGGCATCATAGTGAGCACGAAAATGAGGAATACCGTAACTGTGGAAAGGGAATTCTCGAAGCTGTTGCACAAGTTCAAGAGGGTTGCAATAGAGAAGAGCAAGGTCCATGTCCATGTTCCTGAGGGAATTTCCCTGCAGCTGGGGGATATCGTAGAGGCCCAGCAGACCAGGAAGCTGAGCAAGACAAAGAACTGGGTAATAACCAGGGTAATCTCAAAGGCAGGTGAATGAAATGAAGGGATTGACAACTCATGTCACAAAAACGCTCATTCCGCTGAGCAGGATAAAATGCGACGACAACAGCGGAGCCCAAATCCTTAAGATAATAGGGCTGAAATCATACAAGGGAGTGAGGAACAGGTATCCTGTTGCAGGGATAGGAAGCACAGTCATATGCTCGGTAGTGAAGGGAGATACCAAGATGATCGGGACAAAGGTAATAGCAGTCATAACAAGGCAAAGAAAGGAGTTCAAGAGGCCAAACGGGACAAGGATTTCCTTTGAGGACAACGCCGCAGTGCTGATAAATGAGGAAGGCCTGCCAGTAGGGACAGAAATCAAGGGCGCAATAGCCAGGGAGGTTGCGGAAAGGTATCCAAAAGTGTCTGCAATCGCGGCTGTTGTAATCTAAAGGTGGATAAAAATGTGTGAAGAACCAAACCATATGAGAAAAAAGAACATTTGCGTTCATGTTGCAAAGGACATCAGGAAATCCTTGAAGCTTGCAAGGAGCGTTGTCATAAGGAAAGGGGACAGCGTAAAGGTCCTGAGAGGGGACCATAAGGGCAAATCCGGCGCAATCCTTGAAGTGAACCCGAAAGAGGGAGTGGTCTACATAGAAGGCATAACAAGGACCAACTCAAGGACAAAAAAGGAGGTTCCGATAGCGATCCAGCCTTCAAACATAATCCTGGTCTCAAGAGGGGACATAAAGGCAATATCAAAGAAGGCAAAGGAAAAGAAAACTGAGACAAAAAAGGAAACAAAAGAGGAGAAAAAAGAAGAGGCCAAGGAAAAGAAAAATGAGGAAAAGGAGGCGGAAAAGCCGAAGAAAGCCGAAGAAAAGGCAAAGGCAACTGCATAATCAGGTGAACATAATGGCAAACAAAGGAACAAGAAACCATTTCAAAAGGTCAAGCATTCCTGACAAGGTTTGGATAAGGAACAAGAAGGAGTACAAGTACATAAGGAGGCAGGCTCCAGGACCGCACACAATATACACTTCATTGTCATTGGGAGTCCTGCTGAGGGACATAATGAAAGTCGTTGATACTCTCAATGAGGCATCATTCCTGCTCAACAAAGGAGCTATAAAGATAGACGGAAAGGCCAGGAAAGGCACTGATTTTCCAATTGGGTTCATGGACTGCATCGAGATGAAGGGCGGAAATTACAGGCTGGTCCTTGATTCAAAGGGGAGATATACTGCGGAAAAAACGGAGAACAAGGAGTCAAAGCCCCTGAAGATAACAAACAAGGTTGTGCTTGCAAAGGGAAAATACCAGATCACGTTCCATGACGGAAGGACAAAGGAGACAAAGGACAACAGCCTCAGGGTAGGTGATGTTGTGAACTATGACACTTCCAAAAACGAGATCAAGGATGTGCTCAAGCCAGAGGAAGGCGCAACATGCATAATAATAGAGGGAAGGCACGCAGGGCAAAAAGGGACAATCAAGAAATTGGCCGAGAAATCGGCGAAAAAGGACATCACCGTAGATGTTGAGGGCAAGGATATAATTACAAGGTACAATTATATCTTCCCGGTCAAAGAGGAGTGGTTGTGATGGCAGAGAAAAAGCAGAATGTCATGAGAAATATAAAGATATCAAAGGTCACTGTCAATATCGGCGTAGGCTCTCCAGGGGAAAGGCTGGACAATGCCCAGAAGCTCATGGAGGAAATAACAAACTCAAAATGCCTTATAACAAAGGCAAAGAAGAGAAACCCGATATTCAAGCTCAGGAAGGGGCTGGAAATAGGGGTAAAGGCAACCCTAAGAGGGAAAAAGGCAGCGGATTTCATGAAAAAGGCTTTCATTGCAGTCAAGAATATAATCAGCGAAAGGAACTTTGACAACAAGGGGAACTTCGCATTCGGCATAAGGGAGTACATCGACTTTCCGGGCATAAAATACAACCCCGAGATAGGGATGTTCGGTTTCGACGTTTGCGTTACCCTGGAAAGGCCGGGATACAGCATAAGCAGGAGGAAGATAGCGACTTCAAAGATAGGCAAGAACCATAGGATAACGAAGGATGAGGCAATGGAATTTGCAAAGCAGGAGTTTGGCATTAGCGTTCAGCAATGATGGTGGTCATGATGGCAGAAAAACCGAATCAAGTTAGCAAAAAAATATTGGACAGGCAAAGGGGAAGGGGAATAAGGCTCTGCAAGAAATGCGGGACAACCAGAGGCCTGATAAGGAAATACGGCATCTGCCTTTGCAGGAGATGCTTCAGGGAATCCGGGGAGGATTTGGGATTCTTCAAGTATCATTGAGGTGTTGGATTATGGCAGTTGATTTATTGGGAGACTCGCTTAATAAGATAAAGCTGTGCGACAGGATAAGGAAGGAGGAGTGCGAGGTAAAGGCCTCCAAGCTTCTGGAAAACATACTTTCAGTGCTGAAAGCAAACGGATTTGTTGACAGCTATTCAAGGAAGGACAATGGAAAGGGAGGCCTTTTGGTCGTAAAGCTAAACGGCAAGATAAACGAGCTTAGGGTAGTGAAGCCAAGGTTCCCTGTCTCAAACAAGGAATGGATAAATACCGAATCGCAGTTCTTGCCTGCATACAACCTCGGAATGCTGATAGTCTCGACTCCAAAGGGGATCATGAGCAACAAGGAGGCAAAGGAGGCAAAAATAGGGGGAAGGCTGATCGCCTTCGTATACTAGGTGTTGATTATGAGATATATTTCTGTAGATATACCTTCGGGGATTTCAGCAAGCCTTGAAAAGAATGTAATATCAGTAAAGGGCCCGAAAGGAAGCGTAAGGAAGGAGCTGAAAGTGCACGGCGTTGAAGTGTCGCTAAAGGACAGCAAGCTGGAAGTTGACGGAAAGAACATTGCCGTAATAAATACCGTCAAAAGGCAGGTATTGAAGATGATAGAGGGATGCAGAGATGGATTTTCAAGCAGGATGATCATAAGGTATTCCCACTTCCCGATAAAGGTCAGCGTCAAGGGCAATTTTTTCATAATAGACAACTTTGGGGGGGAGAAGCTCCAGAGAAGGGCCGGCATAATAGGGGATACGAAGGTCAAGATATCTGGCCAGGAACTGACAGTGGAAGGTCCAAGCCGGGATGATGTTTCGCAGACCATTGCCAATATAAGGCAGCATACCAAGACAAAAAAGAAGGACAGCAGGGTATTCCAGGACGGGATTTACCTTATCCAATAAGGGTGTTAATGATGAGAAAAAAATCAAAGCCAAGTTTTGTGGTTCCTAACTCAAAGAGCATAATGAGGGTTCCGTCCAGATGGAGGAAGCCAAGGGGAATTGACAGCAAGAAGAGGATAAGGCAGGCCTCTGAAGGCGCATGCCCAAGGATCGGGTACAAGAACGCCCCTGAAGCGAGGTTCATGCACCCTTCGGGAATGAAGGAGATTATGATACATAATGTAAATGAAATTACCGAGGGGCTGAAGAACGTTGTCCTTAGGATAGCGGGTTCCGTTGGGGGAAGAAAAAGGATGGAAATCCAAAAAAAGGCGGAGTCAATGAAGCTAAGGGTGCTCAATCCAAGGAAGCAAAAGGAGCATGCGGCTCCAAAGCCTGCTGAAAATCCAAAGGAAAAGAAGGAAGGTGAAAAGAAATGAATTCAATATCATTGAGAAGAATTGCGGCAGAGATCATGAAAATAGGGAGAAACAGGGTAAGGATAACATCGACAAATGATACTAAGGAAAGCCTTTCCGGAGCCATGACAAGGGCTGATGTCGCAGGATTGATAAAGGAAAAGATAGTGTACTCAGTTCCAGTAAAGGGCAGGAGGAAAAAGGAAAGGAGGAAGGGAAACGGGCCAGGAAAAAGAAAGGGAACCTCTAACGCAAGGATGCCTGAAAAGGAGGCCTGGATGAAAAGGATAAGGGCATTGAGAAAATACCTAAATAAGCTAATAGATGGGCAGTATGTTGACAAGAGCAACAAGAGGATGCTTTACCTTAAGCTCAAGGGAGGCTATTACAGGAGCAAGGCGGCATTCTACGCCTATCTCAAGGACAACAATTTATTGCTGAAGGATGCGAAGGAGGTGAAGTGATATGGCAAGGGCAAAATCACCGATTTATGTAGTTCCGTTCAAAAGAAGGAGGCAAGGAAAGACAATATTCAAGAAAAGATTGGCTCTGCTGGAAAGCAGGAAGCCAAGGCTGGTGGTAAGGAAGACAAACAGGAACATGATAGTTCAGATAATAGCGTTCATGCCTGAGGGAGACAGGACTCTGGTATCAGTGAATTCAAAAAAGCTGAAGGAATACGGATGGATTCCAAAAAGAAACATGCCAACCTCTTATTTGGCAGGATTCCTTGCAGGGAAGATGGCAAAGGCCAAGGGAATAAAAGATATAGTTCTTGACATAGGAAGGCATACTCCTTCATTCCAGAGTATAGTCTTTGCGGCATTGAAGGGCGCAATTGATGCTGGCATGGACTCAAAATTGGGCATGGAGCTTAGCGAGGAAAGGATAAAGGGAGTGCATATCGCGGAATACGCAAAGCTGTTAAAGGGAGACAAGGAAAAATATTCAAAACAGTTCTCCGAGTATGTGAAGAACAAGGTGGAGCCTGAAAAGCTGCCGGAGCTTTTCGAAAAGGTTAAGGCGAAGATTTCAGAAAGCTAAAGGGGTTGATGATAATGGCAATGAGTTACGGAACTAGCAATTGGGAGCCTAAAACGGAAATGGGAAGGAAGGTAAAGAGCGGGGAGATCACCAATATAGATGATGTGCTTAAGACAGGAAGGCCTATCCTTGAGTCTCAAATAATAGATATGCTCATTCCTGACCTCAAGGTCGAGACATTGAGGATCACGACAACGCAGAGGGTCATGGATTCGGGAAGGAGGATCAGCTTCAAGTCGATAGTGCTTGTCGGGGACGGAAACGGGCACGTAGGCCTGGGAGTGGGGAAGGCGGCCGAAACAGGGCCTGCAATAGACTACGCGACAAGGGACGCGAAGAAGAACCTGATATACATAAGCAGGGGATGCGGATCCTGGGAATGCCAATGCAACGGCAACCATTCCATAGCATTTGCCGTAAGCGGAAAGCAAAGCTCGACATTCGTATCTCTTAAGCCTGCGCCAAAGGGATTGGGGCTTGCTGTCAATGACAACATGAAGATAGTTGCAAGATTGGTCGGGATAAAGGACCTATGGGGCCAAGCAAGGGGATCGACAGATAACAAGTACAATTCGCTTGTCGCGACAATAAGGGCCCTGAAGAAGCTCAACAAGGGTGCATCGCAATGAATTTTTCAAAACTGGAAGGAGAGATTATCGCCATAATAAGGGTTAGGGGAAGGAGAAGCATAAAGCCGAGGATAGACCATACGCTCAAGCTTTTCAGGCTGCACAGGACAAACCACGCGGTGGTGTTAAAGGCAACAAAGCCGACCATAGGCATGCTCAAGATAGCCAAGGATTACCTTGCATTCGGGAAGATAAGCCCAAAAGTGCTTGAGCAGGTAATTGAGAAAAGGGGGGAAATAGGGTCAAAGATGGCAAGGGATATCATAAAGCCCAAGGAAGTCGCAGAGGCTGTCTTTGATGGAAAGAGGCTCGGGGATTTCATAGACCCTGTCTTTAGGCTGCATCCTCCGAGGAAAGGGTGGAAAAGCGTAAAGAACCCGTCTCTGGAAGTCATTGATGAGAACATCGATCCTGTAATCAAGAGAATGATCTGATAAGTAGGAACATGGTGGATATTTATGACAAGAAGGTACAAGAAAAAAATAGGGAAATATAGGGGGACCCGAAGCTGCGGAGGCGGAAACGCAAAGAACAGGAGGGGCTCAGGAAACAAGGGGGGCAAGGGCAACGCAGGGAAGGGAAAGCACAACAAGCATAAATGGACTTATGTTGTGGTATACGAAAGGGACAGGATCGGAAGAAGGGGATTCATTCCATTGACAAGGGAAAGGAATGATCTGGATGCGATAAACCTCTGGGAGATAAACAGGATGGTGGAGGAGGGAAAGCTGCAGAAGGAAAAGGACAGGTATGTTCTTGACTTCAATGGAAAGATCCTTGGATCAGGATTCATAAAATATCCCATGAAGGTAAAGGCGGCATCGATAACTGACAGGGCAAAGAAAAAGATCGAGTCAAAAGGCGGCATAGTCGAGGCAACCGAAATCCCAAAGGAGTGATCCCCAAATGATCCAAAGCATCTTTGACTTCCTTGCAAGCCTGGCAAAATACTTTCCTGAGATAAGGGCGCCTGAAAGGCAGGTAGCCGCAAAGGAAAAGGTAATGTGGCTTGGCGCAGTCATCCTGGTCTATTTCATACTGTACCATATAACTGTTTTTGGATTGAAGACAGGCGCAGGAACAACCGACTTCATCCAGGTGGTCACTGCTTCCAAGAGCGGAAGCTTCCTGACATTGGGTATCGGGCCCATAGTCATGGCAAGCCTGTTTTTGCAGCTGTTCAATGGAGCAGGATTGATCAGCATCAATCTTCAGGATCCAAGCCAAAAGAAGAAATTCCACCAGCTTCAGGTTGTCTTGGCGATACTCGTAGCCCTTGTTGAGGGATACGCGTTCGCAACCAACATGGTCAACCAGGGAATGTCAGAGCCATCTATCTTAGCAAAATTCGGGTCCGACGCAGCAAGCGCATCCGGATTCATGCTTCATTTGGTTGCGCTGCAGTTTGTCCTTGGAGCAATCTTCATAATATACATGGATGAGATAATCCAAAAGTACGGAATAGGCTCTGGAATCAGCATCTTCATTGCCTCTGGAGTCAGCGCAACGATAATCAATCAGGGCCTTAACCTGTTTATTGGGTCAAATGGGATAGTCAACAAGTTTGCAGAAGGGGGCGCAAACGCAATAGGCGACTCGCTGATCTCCTTGATTCCGTTGTTCTCAACAATCGTCATATTCTATGTGGTCATATACGGCTCATTGCTCAAGGTGAGGATTCCAATATCATTCGGGGCGATGAGGGCTGCAGGAAGGCCCTTGGAGCTTCCGCTTTTCTATGTCTCCAACATCCCGGTCATATTTGCGGCGGCGCTGTTCATGAACTTCTATTTCATGCACCAGGCGGTTTTTAATGCAATAACTCCGGATAACATGAATTGGATGGGGCCATTGTCCGATTTCATCCAACTGTTCACCCCTTTCAATCCTGGAATTGACATGAACAACTATTTTGCAATGCTGATGCAGCCGTCCCAGTATCTGGGAGTGCCTGGCTGGGGCCATGCATTGGTCTATATACTCTCTTTGTCCATCATAGCAGTCTTCTTTGGGCTGTTCTGGATAGAGATGGCAAAGATGGACGCAAAGAGCGTTGCAAGCCAGCTGAGCCAATACGGGGCAAATATTCCCGGCTATAGGCAGGATCAGAGATTCCTTGAGCAGAAGCTGGGGGAGTATATCGTTCCTCTCACGATAGCAGGGTCTTTCTCCATAGGCCTTTTGGCAGGAGTCGCTGACTTGACAGGGGCTTTGGGAACTGGAACAGGCATCCTGCTTACGGTTACGATACTGTACCAATTTACGAAGCAGTCCAGGGAGATATTCGAGACCTATTTCCCGAGATTCGCAAAGTTTGTGCTGGGTGAATGAATGTATGTCATGATGGGATTGCCAGGGGCAGGAAAGACGACCGTGCTTAACGGGCTGAAGCAGGAAATGCCTGAACTGAAGATCATGAACTACGGGGACCTTATGATGGAGATCATGAAGGAGAAGTACGGCATTGAGAGCAGGGACGACATGAGGAAGAAGCTAAGCATAGATGACCAGAAGAAGGTCCAGGAAATGATAACAGACAAGCTTTCTACCTTCAAGGACAGGAATTACGTCCTAGACACCCACTGCGCAGTCAAAACGTTTAAGGGATACCTTCCAGGCCTTCCCATGAAAACGCTTTCCAGGATCACTGTGGACGGCTTAATACTCATTACAGCAAATCCCGAAGAGATATATGAAAGAAGGAAAAACGACCCTTCCAGGGCCCGGGACCATGAAACCCTGGAAGATTTGAAGATGCATGATGACATGAGCAAGTACATGCTTGCCACATATGCGGTCTATACAGGGGCCCCTGCGATGATAATCTACAACAAGGCAGGAAAAGTCGCAGACGCAGTCGCCAAGATTGTTTCAATAATGAAAGGTCATTGAATGGAGGAATTTATCTATATCCTGATCGGGTTTTCCCTAGTTTACCTTATAGTTGTAAAGGCAGTCATGATCAAGACAGGGATGAAGGAGGTAAACAAGGTAAACAAGGACTTGAATGACCTGAATAAAAGATTGATGGAAGCCAGCAAAAGGAAAGACGATGCGGAAGTCGAGAGATTGACAAAGGAGCAGCAGGAAATGATGCATAAGATGATGTCCATGTTCGGAACCCAGATGAAAATGACTTTGGTCATCATGGTCGTTTTCCTGACATTCATCTGGATCCTGAATTCGATAAATCCCTATCTCAAGGACGATATCTTCTACAACAACATAAGCGGAACTCTTAACCAGAGCTTTGAGATAAAGAACCCTGACATGGAGGCCTTCAAGATAACTGCGAAAAGCACAAACAACGAGTCTGTCTCGGGATATATTTACGTAAGCCCGAGCAGGAACATTTTGACTAACCTTACAACTGACAAGCATTCGATATATCCAATAATAGAGAACAATAGCATAAGATTGATGTCGGAAAACATCTCTGTTTTTGAAAGCGTGGAGTATGACAACGGAACGGATATCAACAATTTTGTGCCTATCCTTGATATAATCGGGATAAGGTTCGTTTATGGGGCACAGGGAACGTTCATCCTGCTCACTTTCATAGCCAGCATGGTTGAGCAGGCGCTTTTGGGCAAGAGGATAAGCGACGAGCTGGAGAAAATAATAAAATAAGTGCGGATCAGAGTCAAGTCATCTCATCATCAATCAGAGGTTCACCTCTCATCATCCCGCAATATTGCTTTGTTCGGAAGGCAATTTAATACTTTCTTATTTCAGGAAAACCGGTATTCAGGCGGAAACTGGAAACAAGATTGAAAATCGCCAAAAATTTTTGCAAAAAAATCCGGTTTTGGAAACTTTCTTTGCTTTTTCAAGAGTTTTTCTAAGATAATTTCATAATTTTTTTATTTTTGGGAATAACTTTTTAAATAGTTGATCAGTAAATATAATAAGTTGTAAAATATATAGAAAAATGTTTAAAGAAATATTAAAGAGAAAGATTTTGGGGGAAAAATCTGTTTTAGCGGGAAAAGCATCGACGAAAAAAACGTCATTTTCAAAAATTGCGCACAATCTGTCCCAATTCAAGGATAAACCTGAAATGGAGGAGAAATGCGAAAAAGAAAGCGCTAGAAAAATGAATCTGCTCAGCCCTCAGCAAAAAAATCATCCTGATGAAGACCCTGAACTGGAGCCTGTTCCGTGGAAAAGGGCGATATTGGATGACGATGATGAAGACTGAGCCAATCAGGCCCACCATCGATTTCTAAGATACTTTTATAATTTTTTTATTTTTGAAAAAGAGGAGGAATATGTTTTTAAGTTTATTCCCATAGATATAATTGAAATGGAAAAGATTAGGTTTGAAAAAGTAAAGAGGGTAAGCATCGAAAGAGAATTTGCCCTTACGGATAAGAACAAGAAACCGCTATCCAGAGTGGATACAGCCGCTTTTGTAAAAAAACTTGAATTGGAGAAGGACAGAATAGAGCATATTTCTGAGTTTGACATGGAAATCTCTATAAATGGAGTTGAGATGAAATTTGCCCTTATTTCCCCGCAAGATGTAAGATCGGTCGTTCTTTCAGCCAGAAACGTGGTTAACGAGGTTACTGAAAAGGAAGGGCTGATTCCAAATTGGAGAAACCAGGATCTGCCTTACCCGAAAGAATACTATAATGGATGCTTTTTAACGTACGCATTCCCTGAGTTGATAAATGCCTTCATATTGACAAATTCTACGCACCTGCATTTTGAGATAGCAAAATCCGACGTTTTTCATGCGTATAGGCAGATGAACTGCCTTGTGCCGTGGTTTATGGTTCATAGTAAGGAAACTAAAGGATATGACCTCTTTGATGCAGCAAGAAAAAGGACAAAATTCATGAAAGAGCTCTACCTCCCGCAAAGGTTCGATTCAGACGAAGATTACCAAAGGTTCGTTCTCAGCAGCTCAAAGTTCATTGAAGATAAGCTAAAAAATATGGGCAGCTGGGAGATCATTTCAGACTCGGAACTATTTGACAGGAATTCGCTTTGTCTTCGACCTAAGGGAATATTCCACCAGGCAAGGATAAGGAAGGACCTTGAGCTGCCAAACGGCAACATCAGCCTGGAGTTCAGGCCTATTTCGGGTGTTGAAGATCCGCTAAAGGAGATAATTCTGATTGAAGCCGCCATATGTGCATTTGAAGAGGCCCTGAAAAGGCAGGGAGAGATAAACGAGCTTGAAACTGTCAGGTCCTTTTACGAAAATTTTGATTCGGGCAACGGCGCATACGCCCCTGCAAGGGACTTCATTCATTATGCTTACTTAAAAAATATGGGCCACCCTATTTCAATAGATAACTGAAAATTTTTTCAAATTTCCCAAAAGGGAAACTGTTTGCTACCGACGATAAATCCAATTGCGAGCGAAAATCATGAAAAAACACGGCAGAAAAATTTGGTTTTGGAAACTTTTTTTTGTTTTTGGCTTGTTTTTCTAAAATAATCTTATAATTTTTTTTCAAACGGGAAAAAGTTTTTAAACAGTTGAATGATAAAATAAATTGCAATGGAACAGATTAAGTTTGAAAAAGTAAAAAGAGTAAGCATTGAAAAAGAATTTGCTCTTCTTGATAAGAATAAAATGCCCATCTCCAGGTTAGCGACGAACAATTTCATGCGAAAGCTAGAGGCCATGAAGGATAAGGTAGAAAACCTTTCCGAGCTTGACACGGAAACTGCGGTAAACGCAGTGGAGATGAAATTTAGCCTGCTGCAGCCTAAAATGGTAAGTTCAACGCTCCTCTCGGCAAGAAAGGCAGTCAATGAACTTGCTGAGGCAGAAGGATTGATGGTAAGATGGGCAAACCAGGACCAATATTTCACCGACGAATACAACGGATGCTTCATAACATATACGTTTCCGGAACTGATAAACGGATTCATATTCACGAATTCGACGCACCTGCATTTTGAGATAGCTAAGGAGGATGTGATCCATGCATACAACCAGATGAACTGCCTTGTGCCGTGGTTCATGGTACACAGCAGGGAAAACATAGGATATGACTTATACGAAGCGACAAGGAAAAGGGTAGCTTTCATGGAGGAGCTTTACCTTCCCCAAAGATTCGGCTCAGACGAGGATTACCAAAGATTCGTCTTCAACGGCTCCAGATTCATAGAGAATAGACTGAAAAAGACAGGAGGATGGCAGAACATCTCTAACTGCGAGTCCTTTGACAAAAGCAAACTTTGCCTGCTTCCGAAGGGAATATACCACCAGGCAAGGATAAGGAAGGACCTTGAGCTGCCAAACGGCAATATAAGCCTTGAATTAAGGGCGATCGCGGGACAGGAGGACCCAATGAAGGACATAATACTGATTGAAGCCGCAATATGCGCATTTGAGGAGGCCCTGAAGAGAAAAGAAGAGATAAACAGGCTTGACAAGGTCAGATCATTCTATCAAACATTTGATTCGAGCAATGGCTCATACACCCCTGCAAGGGATTTCATCCATTATGCTTACTTAAAAAATATGGGCCGCCCTATTTCCATAGGTAATTAAACATGGAACTGATTGAGATCCTAGGCAAGATAGTTTCCATAAAGTCGGTTTCTGGGGATGAGAATGAGATTTGCCTCTGGGTTTCTGGATTTCTAAGGAAAAATGGCTTTTCTGTCGAAATGCAGGAGGCCGCAAAGCACAGGTGGAACATCTTTGCAAAAAAGGGCAATCCAAAGGCGATATTTTTCGGGCATGTTGATACGGTTCCCAAGGTTGAAGGCTGGACAAAGGATCCTTTTTCATTGGTCCGGGAAGGAGACAGGCTATACGGCCTGGGCGCATGGGACATGAAAGGAGGGGTTGCAGCCATACTCCATAATGCGCAATATGCGAAGAATATGGCAATACTGCTTACTGTCGACGAGGAGGAGGAGGGCCTTGGTGCCAAAAAAGCAATCCAAAACAAAGAATTTTTCAAGGGGATGAGAATTATAGTTTCTGGCGAGGCGGGCAATACGCCTTCGACATATGGGGGCCTGGGCCATGTTGCTGTCGGCAGGAAGGGTTGCAGGGACATCTCTTTCAGGAAAAGGCTTGAGGGCGGGCATGCGGCCATAGTGGGCAACGACTGGGTCGAATGGCTGCATAAGGCCGTTTCAAAGACCAAAATGGCAAAGAGCAGGATAATCATAAGGAATTTCCACGCCACCTCCAAGGGGTTCAGCGTCCCAGACAGCGCTGAGGCAGACATAGAGGTCATTGTTGAGCCAGAGGAGAAAAACAAGGATTTTGGAAAAGTTGTATCTGAAATGTTCGGGGTCGAGAAGGGGTCTCTGATAGAGAAAAAATCCGAATATCCGCCTTATTCATTTGCCGAAGATCCTGAAATATCCAATGTTGTAGGGATAGTGAGGGAATTCACAAAACCCGTGTTTGTCATTGGTGACAGCGTCGGGGACGAGAATGTGCTTGCCAAGCTCGGCATTCCCATAGTGATAATGGGGCCTGAGGGAAGGAATGAGCACCATGCCGACGAATGGGTAAGCCTCAAAAGCTTAAGGGAGATAGCAGACCTTTACAAAAGGATTTCCGATTCCTATTGAATTTAAAGGCATCCATCACTCCAAAAATGCGATAACAAAGGAATTAAAACCCTACTTTTCCTATTCAGAACATGGCACGGGTTTACATTGTGAATGACGATAAATGGATAGACGTTGCGGACGGGGCAAAGTTAATAGCTCTACAAGACAAGTCAAGCATCCTGTTTGCATGCGGCGAAGGCGTCTGTGGAAGCTGCCTTGCGACCGTGAAGGAAGGCGGAGAAAACCTCGAGGACCCGACCGACTATGAAAAGCAGATGCTCCAGAACTTCGGCGCAAAGCCGGGGCAAAGATTGCTCTGCCAGGTCATAATAAAGAAAGGAGACGTCAAGATAGAGCAGTGACTATTTTTTAATTATCCGGATTTCCTTATCTTTGCTATGAAGAAGCCCTCGCTGTCTAAGTGTTTTGGATGGATTCTCCAGGTCTTTTTCTTGATTTCGTCGCTGAAATCTCCGAATGCGAATCCTTGTTCATGGGGCAGATCCAAATTTATTTCCTCAAGCTTGGCATTTTCATTGTTTTTTAGAAGATAGTTTACAACCTCTTCGTTTTCTTGCTGGGTTGTCGTGCATGTTGAATAGACCAGGATTCCCCCTGGCTTCAGGGCTTCAAAGGAAGACTTAATCATCTTTTTCTGGATATCGGGCATTAGGACTAGGCTTTTCTCGTCTATCCTTTCCCAGGCAAAGGCATGGGATCCCAAGGCTGTACATGGCGCGTCAAGCAAAACCTTGTCAAACTGATCCTTTACCCCTAGGTTTTTTCCGTCCAATTGCGTGATTATCGTATTGGCGCACCCCAATCTTGCTATGTTTGCCATAAGCGCAGGTATCCGTTCCTCCTGGTCATTGGCAACCGCAACCCCCTTGTTTTTCATGAGCATGCAGATTTCAGTGAACTTGCTTCCCGGGGATGCCGCAACATCCAGCACAGCATCTCTTGAATCCATTCTTCCAAATGCCAAAGGCACAATTGCAGATGACAAGCTTTGCGTATGGATCAATCCTGTCTTGAACGCAAGCGTTTTTCCCGGAATTCCTTTTTTCACCTTGAACATGAAAGGTATCTGCGTTTTTTCCAGCTCAAGCTCTTTATTTATTGAAAATTCATCAATGGTTGTTTTGAGGGTATTGACTCGGATAAATGAAGCAGATTTCCTGATTGACTTGATATACTCCAGATCCTTGTCCATCCTATTATTATTGGACACAAGCCTTTTTAAGATTTTAAATTTTTGGCTTATTAAAACTCTTTTAGAAGTTCTAACAAATTATTTATAATTAGCAATATACTATATTATTATAATACTCTATTAGAATTTCTGATAAAATCAACTAATATCTTCTTTTGTGCTTTTGTTGGCTAGAAGCTAGCCCTAATTTGGAAAACATAGCATCTTTTCCTTATAATACTCTTTTAGAAATAATAATAGACTATTAGTATAGTATAAATGTTTACTTATACAGTATATTATTTTACATGGCTAAAATATGATGTATACTGATATGATAAACATGACTGATCTGCCAAAATGTTTGGCCAGCAGAGTGGTTTACTTATATGATATGCTATGAGAAAAATGGAAAATGCCATAATGCTTATGCATGAAACCTGCCAAGAAAGATGGAAACCAGGAATTAAGTTTACTTAATAAGGGTGCTGGATATGCCTGATTAAGACTATCTGATATTTTCTAAATGATATTTAGATTAGCTAAATTTTAAAACAGGGCAAGCAATATTAGGTTGGTGAAAATATGAAACTCTTGACAATGATTGTTTTTGCAGTTCTTGCAATAGGAATTTCCATGGGCGCAGGAAAATACAATGCATGCCACCAGGATTGCTGCGACAGAAGCTTCTCAAATTACAATACGATAAATGACACGTGCAATATTGACAATACCAGTTTGATATATGATGACTATGTTGCATGCATGAAGATATGCGATGCTCCCAAGCCGACACTATATGATACAGCAGTTGAAGAAACAAAAAATCTAACGGAGAATATCACAAATCCAATTGTCATAGTTCATCCTGTCCAGCTTAACAGCACAACTGCAACAAAGACAGCAGGAACAACAAACACGTCTTCAGGATCAGGAAATTCAGGAGGATTGCCTTTTTGCGCTCCAGCAGTGGCATTCTTGGCAATAATAGGATTATTGCATAAAAGATAAACTCTTTTATAATTTCTAAGATGTTTTAATCCTATTGAATACCAACAGGCCAAATACCAATCCCATCAATGCTGCAGGCAGTCCGCACATCCCAATTGAGCCATCGGAATCCGAGGAACCTGAAGATGATGCTGAACTGGAAGATGATGAAGGAGAAGAGCCGGACGATGCCAAAGGCTTTGTTCCTGCAGTGCCTATATTTTCCCTGCAAGCATCCTGGCAGCTTACGCATGCCTGGGAAGTTACATACGGGCCATGGCAAAATCCTCCGTCTGAGTCCCATTGGCCGTTTCCGCACGCATTGGCGCAGCAGCTTTTCAGGCAAGTCATCGGCGTATCCTTAGGCGCATAGGCTATCTGACTGAAGCAATGGCAATAACCGCAATATTGGGGATATCCTGGTATATTCAGCCAGCTACATCCGGGAACGGGACATCCGCCGGAGGAAATTCAAATCTGACCCATTTGGTTGTGCCAAACGGCACATATAACAATAGCTATACTACGGGGATACTTGCAAATATCTCAGGCAACGGCTCTAATATGACCCAGGAGGAGATTGTGGCCGCAAGGGACAAAATAAAGGAGGAAAATGCAGTTTCTATAACAGCAGCCAAGCTTGTATATGGATTGAATGACGAAGAGATAAACGGCGCAATAGACACATATTTAAGGGGAGGGAGAAGTGCAGGCTATGATTACCTTATCAACCTTTCCAGCAAGCATCCTGGAATCTCAGATGCCATAAAAAAATACAATGAGTCTGGAGGAAACATAAGCGCCATCTTCGGCGGATGATGCTTTTCCAATACCTTTTTAAACATTTTATTACACATTTCAGCGTATGGAACAAACACTGCAGAAACCGAAAAAAAAGAGAGTGATGGTAAACGGCATGCCTGGCAAGATGGCAATCCAGCTGGCAAAAAAACTCATTGAATCTGAAAGATTTGAAGTGCTTCCATATTCATTTACAGGGCCTGAGATAAATCTTGGTCATGTTGAGGTTGATGGTTTTAATATCTCATTAATCAAACCTGATAGTCGAGTATATCTATATAGAGATTATTTTATCGATTCGATCAAAAAACCTGAAATTTCCATTGATTATACCCATCCTTCTGCAGTCAATTCCAATGCGGATTTCTATTGCACCCATAGCCTGCATTTCGTGATGGGAACAACCGGCGGAGATAGGGTCGCATTGGAACATAGGGTAAGAAATTCAGATATTGTGGCAGTAATTGCCCCAAACATGGCAAAGCAGATAGTCGCATTACAGGCAATGCTGAAATATGCCTCAGACAACTTTCCAGATGTGTTCAAAGGATATTCCCTGGAAATCGTCGAGAGCCATCAGAAGGCAAAAGCAGACACAAGCGGAACTGCAAAGGCCCTTATTGCCAATTTCAATGCCTTGGGAGTGCCATTCACTGTGGACCAAATAAAGATGATAAGAGATCCTGAACAGCAGCTCGCCATGGGTATTCCTCAAGATGCGCTTA
>JAPLWW010000058.1 GCA_026396375.1 Microcaldota archaeon
AACCATCCCCTTATCTGGTCATGGCCCTCTATGATCAGGTCTCCTACATCCCCGTATCTTTTTTCATCTTCTTCATTCAATGAAGCCCAGACTGCGTTTCCTGAGTCGAACCAGACGTCAAGGACATCCTTCACCCTTTCCATCTCCTCTCCGCATTCAGGGCATTTCATTTTTGCCTTGTCAACATAGGGCCTGTGAAGCTCCTTAATTTCAGTGCCAAGCTCTTTTCTTGACCCAATGACCTTTATATGGCTGTTTTTGCATGTCCATATCGGAAGGGGTATTCCCCAGTACCTTTGCCTTGATATGCACCAGTCCGGAGCGCCGTCCAGGAATATCTGGAACCTTTCCTTTGCAAAATCAGGTATCCATTTCACCTTCTCTGCCTCCTCCTTCATCTTTGGCTTGAGTTTGGTTATGTTGATGAACCACTGGTCAGTTGAAATGTAAATCAGGTTTGTCTTGCATCTCCAGCAATGTGCAACCCTGTGGTTTATCTTTTCATTGCTGATCAATGCGTTATTGCTTTCAAGTATCCCAAGAATCTCGTCATTGGCCTTTTTCACGTGCTTTCCCTTGAAATGCTCCCCTGCTTCATTGGTGTAGCATCCGTCCCCTCCGACTGGGCAGTAGATGTCTATGCCATACTGCACTCCGACCTGGAAGTCCTCCGGGCCGTGGCCAGGGGCGGTGTGTACAAGCCCTGTCCCGTCTTCAAGGGTTACGAACCTGTCGCTAAGCACAACTTTCCTCTTGTATTCCTTCCCTATTAGATTCTGGAAAGGATGCTCGTATTCAATGCCTTTCAGGTTCATTCCTTTCATTGTTTCCAATATCGAGAAGCTTTTTCCGGATACCTTTGCCAGGTTGTCCAGCCTTTCCTTTGCAACGATCCATTTCTCCCCTTCAGCCTCTACCTTGACATAGTCATATTCAGGATGGGCCATCACTGCCATGTTTGCGACCAAAGTCCATGGGGTCGTTGTCCATATTATCAGGTACTCGTTCTCCTTTCCCTTTACCTTTAATTTTATGTAAATGCTGGGATCGCTTGCATCGCCGTATTCCAATTCATAGTTTGCCAGCGTTGTCTCGCACCTGTGGCAATAGGGAAGCACATACTTTCCCCTGTGCATCAGCCCCTGGTCGTTTGCCTGCTTTATCGTTGACCATGTCTTCTCTATGAAATTATCCTTGTAGGTTACATAGGGGTTTTCCCAGTCCATCCAGATCCCGAAAAGGCCGAATTGGCCGGTCATGACCTCCATATACTTGTCCGCGAATCCCTTGCATTCAGTTATGAATTTCTCTATCCCCCTTTCCTCTATCTGATCCTTGTTTTTAATCTCAAGCAGCTTCTCGACCTTCACCTCTATGGGCAGGCCGTGGGTGTCGAATCCGGGCTGGTCCCTGACGTCATAGCCCCTCCCCCTCAGATACCTTATTATCGAGTCCTTGATTATCTTGTTCCACACTGTCCCTGAATGGATCTCTCCCGTCACATAGGGAGGGCCGTCGACAAAATAGAATTTGGGCCCGTCTTTTGCCATCTGCTTTGCCTTCTTGTAAGTGTTGCTGTCCTTCCATAATGTTGCCATCTTCTGCTCCAGGCTTTTGAATTCATACATCAATCTTCACCTTATTGTCTCTTAGAATACCTTTTCGTTGGTATATATCTTTATCCCGCTGGGAGTGACCTTGAAAGGTACAAGGTCCCTCGAGTGGTCAGTGCCCCTCATCTTGAATATTTCCAAAGCCCTTATCCTCCTGTCCCCCTTGTCCAGGTTGTATATGTTGAATATTCCGTCCAATACATAGTGCTCTATGTTGAATATCACTTTCTCCTTCTCGGAGCTATCTGCCTCCACAAGGACCATGACTGTGCAGTCCAGCTTCTTTATGAGGTTGAACATCTCAACAATTGTCCTCCTGTATTCGCTTTCCTTTTCGAACATCGCCTTCAGCATCGTTGAAGAGTCTATGACTGCCCTCTGCACCTCGTTCTCAACGATCCTTTTCTCCAATGATTCCATTATTGCGTCAACCGAGTAGTTTGCAGGCTGCTCTACGAACAGCATCTTCTTATCTATCAGAGAATCAATGTCCTTGAAGTCGCTGAATTGCTCCTTCATGTTCTCGATGATATCCTCGGGGCTTTCCTCCAAAGTCAGGTAAAGCCCTGCCTGTCCATCCTTTGCCCCGTGGTAAAGGTATTCGAATGAGAATGACGTTTTTCCGCATCCAGGGCCTCCGAAAACTGCAACATGCCTCCTTTTCGGGATTCCTCCGTTCAGCATCTCATCCAGCCCGCTTATTCCAGTAAGTATTTTATCCATTTATTGCACCTGAATAATTTTTTACCATAATGGTTTAAAAATCAGCATTTTCGTCTGCTTTTTGCCAATCAGTCATTTCAGTATGATTGTCCTTCCGTCCCTTCTTTTCAGCTTTAGCCTGTTTCCCCTCGGGTCTATCAGCTCAAGACCTTCCAGATCCTCCAAATCCAGCTCCTTTGCAAGGTCGTTTTCAGATATCAGAAGCTCAACCTTTTTCTCCATGAAGGGGATAAGCCCTATCTTGTTTGCTGCATCCTCCCCTATCTCAGGGGATGCGACTGCTGATATGACATTTCCAGCGCCTTTCCATTCCGATGCGGCCAATGAGTTTGAGATGTTCGCGTATCCGTCTATTATTGTCCTGTAATCTGAAACCATTGAAAGCTCTGCAGCCATAATGGCAAAGGGATTTTCCTCCTTCATCTCCTTTATCTTCTTTTCAACATCCTCCATCTCTTCGTCGAAAACAACCCTGGGGGTCCTTATTATCGCGTTTTTCAGCGATTTTACGTTTTCCCTTGTTGCAATGTCCAATGGGACAACCACTGCCTTGCTTTCGTTGTCTTCCAGCAGGTCTCTTTCATTGTATGCGTAGAAAAGGTCAGGCATCTTTTCAAACTCAGGAATCCTTATCTCCAGCTTCCTGCTCCTTGCCTTCCTTTCCCTTTTTGCGAATACCTGGTTGATATAATCCTCATCTATCCTTTCCCTTTCCACCCTGAATATCTGGTCCCCTGGCTTGAGCGTCTTTATCATCAGGTTGCAGAAGTCGCTTGACGAGGTTACCTGCTGCCTGTTCCTGTACATCCTGTATATCTCTATTACCTTGTTTGAGCTTGAGGCCCTTATGGAATCCCCTTCCCTCAGCGTTCCGCAGAGCCTTATCGTGGCGCCATGGCTCGCTATCCTTTCCACCTTTCCCACCAAAGTGCCTGAAAAGGAGCTTTCATTGGGGTTTGTCAGCTTTTCCTTCCTTGCGTTCCCGAAAAGGTAGCCTTTTGTGTAGCCCCTTTGCGTAAGGAATGAAAGGTCGGAGGATTCCCCTGTGTCAATGGCTTTCCTGTATGCCCCGACTATCCTGCTTATGTAGGTCGGGCCTTTCTGCCTTCCCTCTATCTTTATGCACCTTATGCTTGATTTCTTTATCTTCTCTATTTCATCTATGGTGTTGAGGTCCTTTGTGCCTGTCAAATATCCTTTTTTTATGATCTTTCCGTTGTATGACAGCTTCCAGGGAAGCCTGCACAGCTGTGCGCATGCGCCCCTGTTTCCGCTCCTTCCTGACTGGAAAAAGCTCAGGTTGCATTTTCCGGAATATGAATAGCACAATGACCCGTGGCAGAAGACCTCTGTTTCTATCCCTGAGGCTTTTCCTATATTCTCCGCCTGCCCTATCGACAGCTCCCTTGCCAGGATTGCCCTTGAGAATCCCATCTTCTTGAGCATTGAGGCTGTCTTTGAGTTGTGGGTTGAGATCTGGGTGCTTGCATGCACTTCCAAATCAGGTGCAACCTGCCTTGCAATCTCCATTGCCCCCAGGTCCTGTATTATTATCGCGTCAGCCCCGTATTCATAGAGGAAGGAGATATATTCAGAGACCGGATCAAGCTCGTGCTGGAAAATAAGCGTGTTCAATGTTATGTACGCCTTTGCGCTGTTGTCATGGCAGTATTTTATCGCCTTTGGGATTTCCTCTTTTGTGAAGTTCCTTGCCCTCATCCTTGCATTCCAGACGCTCCCGAAATAGACTGAGTCTGCGCCTGCGTCAATTGCGGCCTTCAATGATGATGGGCTTCCTGCTGGAGCCAAAAGTTCGATTGGCATTTTTATCATGCTTGATGTCAAATGAACATTTTAAAAAGCAGGCATCAACAGAAACTTACACTTTTTAATATACTCCCTCCCTATCAATATACTATGGGAAATGCCATCAAGCGCCTTAGGGAAAGGCTATTCAGGAAATCGCGCGAAAGGAAGGCCTCAATGGCAATACTCATGGCGCGCTTCGGCAAAAAGCCGGAGCAGCATAAGGAAACCAATGCTTTCCAGGCAAGGCTGGATCGCATGATGTCTTCCAGAAAGGCGCACATAATCCGCATTCCTGTATTGAGCACGCGATCGCTTGTCCTGAGGGCAAAAAGAAGGATTGACTTTGAATCGGCCAAAAAGTGCATCTTAAGAGGCGCAAACCCAGACACCAAGGACAATTTCGGGATGACTCTCCTAATGTATGCTTCTTCAGCAGGCGACTTGGAAATGTGCAGGTTCCTGCTGCAGCATGGCGCGGATGCCAATGCGCAGGACGATTACAGGTGGACCGCGCTCATCATGGCCGCTGCAAACGGCCAGAAGGATGCGTGCACATTGCTTATTGAAAACGGCGCGGACGCATTCCTGCGCGCAAAGGACGGAAAGAATGCATTTGCATATGCAAGGGATAAAGGCCAGGTCTCTACCATGATCCTGATGTATGGAAAGCTGATGGATAAGATTATATCTAATCAGGAAAGCCTGGATTTCGCAGCCAATTTCTTTCACTGCATCAATTAGATTCTTTTGATGGGGAAGGTCTCTAATATTGGAGCCAAAAGTTCTAATCT
>JAPLWW010000068.1 GCA_026396375.1 Microcaldota archaeon
TAAGGGACTCCAAAACGGGTTCTTCAACAAGGCCTCATGGCAGGGAAACAACGTTTTCAGGCTGAAGTTCAACAAAGGGGCCATGACAATAGACCTTGGGAAATATGTGATAGCGGAAAAGATAGAGGAGGAGGCAAAGGAGCACCCTTTCTCCGAAACCCTAAGGAACATCCTTTACAATTCGCTGATGGAGGAGATTGAAACAATAAACCAGGACAGAGTAATACGGATGAAATTCAGGCAAAGGGGGACCCTGTATGTTGAGATGTACGGCAAGGCAAAGGCAGTCCTTGTCGGGGAAGACGGGAACATAGCCGCATATTTTGTCAAGGACGGCAAGGAAAAGCTGGAAAACAAAACAAAGTACAAGATTCCGGAAACTATGCCATTGGACGGAAAGATATACCTGGAGCAGTTCAAGGGAAAGCCCATAGGCGCAGTCATGGCAAGGATGCTTGGGAAAATATACTCAAAATGGATCCTTGAAAAGGAGGGGATGAAGGAAACCGAAACAGACTACGACGCAAAGAAGCTGGACGAGATAATTGGAAAATACCTTGATCAGCTTGGGGCATTCACAAACAGGGAAAAGAATGACTTTGCCGCGCTTCCCATCTTTGAGGAGAATGAAAAGCGCAGCAGCATTTCGGAGGCTGTAAAATTCTGCATTGAAAATGAAATAAAGGAGAATCCTGAGCTTGAGAAACTCAAAAGATCAAGGGAAAGGATGATCGAGGCCATAGAAGGCTACAAGAAGAAGGCTGACGAGAGCAGGAAGATCGCGGAAGCTATCTATGAAAACTATGAAAAGATAGAGGAAACCCTGGAAAAAGCAAAAAAAGGGGAAATTGAAGGGGTAAACAGGAAGGAAAAGACAATAGAAATAGAAATTTAAACAGTTTGTTTGCAATGTAATATGGGCGAATGGCATGAAGCAGGACCAGAAAGAGGTGCAGAGCGTTGGCAAGGCTGAAAAGGAGCCAAAGAGAATACCCAAAGCTGTTGCAAATGACGATATTATACTGAAGCAGATATCAAAAAGGATAGAGGAGACCATGGTTGCCCAAAAGAATGAGGAATTAAGGGTGCCGATAGCAAAGACAAAAAGCGTTTCAGGGATCATGACAAGGGAGGCCTTGGAAAGCGCAAGAAGCCTTGCAAAGAGGATATCCGAGAACAGGATAGATGAATGGGTATAGGGGCTGGTAAAATGTCGCAAAAGGAATTCAGGCCGTTTGAAAAGGTTTCCAGTGAAGCGAAGAAGAAGATAGTTGACATCTGGAAATTCATGGGCGAGGAGGACAAGGAGCATTTCATAAACCAGGTCGCGCTGTCATTGTCCATTTGGGGGACTGACGACGAGGGCAAGGGGATAGTGGCAAAGGTAATGGAAATCCTGGTGAAGGACGGAAGCAAGAACCTTGCTGATTTTGGAATATACATAGACAGGCTCATGCTCATAGAGAATGACGATAAAATGGAGGAGAAAAACAGCGACATAGTGAAGGCAATTGAGGTTGTCGATGCCTACAGGATAAGGTACGAGATGGCTTCTGAGCCGCAAAAGAGCATATTCTGAATTATAGGAATCCGGGTATTATCAAAAGTATGAAGCATGCCAATGTCGCATATGAAATGAAGTCGACTATTTCCTTGTTGTGGACAAAAGCCCTAAGTATGTGATGGCCGTCAAAAAGTGGTATTGGTATCAGGTTTATCATCCCGATCGCGAAATTGAGCCCTGCGGTGAGCCCAAGGACGGACAGCAGGAAGGAGATGTAGGGATTGTCAAACTTCATGAAGGGAAGCAGGACATTGTCGCATGTCTTTGACTCCACCAGGGAGATGGCCCCGTTGGAGGCCTGCGACTGGGCAAAGCAGATATGGCTGAAATTGAGGAATCCGTAGTAGAAAACAAGGAGATAGAGGATACCGAAGATGAACCCGCAGGTTATGTTTGCGGCGCTCCCTGCAACAAGGATCCTGCTCTTTATCATTGGGGATGCCCTTTCAAGCTCCTTGTCGCTCGGCTCAACGAATGCGCCGACAGGAAGGCTTCCGAAAAGCACGATTCCTGTTGAATTGAGGCTTATCCTTTCAGACCTTGAAAGGAAGCCGTGGGAAATCTCATGCACAAGGAGGAGTATTATCAATGATATTGTACCTTCAAGGAAAGGGATGTTTATTCCAGGAAGTATAAGGGATATCCCCGAGGCCATTATGACCTTTTCCCCAAGCACAAAAAGCGCGTAAAGGTTGTATATCACGTTGATCGCGGCCGCATAGAGAGAAACCAGCGCCGAGCCTCCGAATCCTAGAACGAACAACGGGATGAATATGATGAATATTGTGGTGAATGAGCTTGATGTTGTTGCCTGCTGGGCAGGAAGGGATGACCCCAGCGCGCTTACCACAACGCTTATGGCAAGGGGATAGATCAGCATGACAAGAAGAAGGAAAGCCATTGAAAGCAGGTAAAGCCCGATCCTTTGTAATCTGGGCCTCCAGTACATGAACGGAAGAACTAGGGCTCCGAAGCTCAGGAAAAGCATCGTATCCGCCCAAAGCTTGAATATGTGGGAATAGTCCCTTCCCATCCTGTCAATGAAGTCTATGAAGTATTTCCCCCTTATCATCAGCATCCCAAGCTCGCTCTGGATAAGGTATTTTCTGGAATAGTATTTTGAGACAAGCCACATCTCGACAATGATCACTACTGTTTTCACAATGTTTGAGACTCCAGGATATCCCAGAAGATAGTACATCAATGAAAGCGAGCCTACGAATATAATGATGTCTATTAGGTCCATGTTATCTCAATAGACCTTTTCCAGCTATGGTTTTAAAAGACTACGTTGATTGACTACGAAAGCAACGCAATTCTTTTTAATGGTTGGGAAACATAGATAAGCGATGATCATATGGAATTAAACATCAAGATAGGGGCTGCGGCAGGGGAAGGCGCATTTGTGATGGGCGCAACCGCAGGAAAGATATTCACAAGGGGAGGATACTGTGTTTTCGGATATCCGGAATATCCCTCGCTGATCAGGGAAGGCCATAACTCATACCAGGTAATTGTCTCGGACAGGAAGATATTGACTCCAACAATGGAAAGCGACGTTGTAATTGCAGTGAACAAGAACACGATAAAGTTCCATTCAGAATCCATGAAAAAGGGGAGCATACTTCTGTTTGACTCTGAACTGGACATCAACGGCACGGGAATAAGGGAGGATATTGTGAAGATAAGCCTTCCTGTCAATGGCATAATAAAGGAGCAGAAGGCAGACCCTAAGATGAAGAATTTTACCTATCTGGGGGCGTTGCTTGCAGTGCTTGGCTATCCCCTGGAGGAGCTCAACAAGGCAATAGAGGACCAGTTTTCAAGGAAAGGCAAGGAAATAGTCGATGCAAACCTCAGGGTTGCAAATGCAGGGTATGATTTTGTCAAAAAGAATTATGATGCCAAGCAGGAGATGAAGCCCATTGGGAAGCCAAGGCCATATATGACAGGAAATGAGGCGATTTCCATAGGGCTTCTGAAAGGCGGACTGAGCTTTTTTTCCGCATATCCCATGACTCCTGCCACAGGGGTTCTCCATTACCTGATAAAGAACCAGGACAGGGACGGGGTTGTTGTCATGCAGGCGGAAGATGAGATATCTGCAGCCAATATGGCGATAGGCGCGTCTTTCGCAGGCTCAAGGGCAGCAACAGGGACAAGCGGGGGCGGATTCGCGCTAATGACAGAGGCAGTGAGCATGGCAGCCATTGCAGAAACGCCTATAGTCATGTTTTTGGCGCAAAGAGTAGGCCCTTCGACAGGGATGCCGACATGGACAGAGCAGGGAGACATATTCCAGGTTCTTGGGGCAGGGCAGGGAGAATTCCCAAGGGTGGTTTTGGCTCCAGGGGATCCGAAGGAGATGATAGAGATAAGCGCAGACTCGCTGAACATTGCAGAGGAATTCCAGATTCCGGTATTTTTATTATCTGACAAGTTCCTTTCGGAAAGCTATTATACCATAGACGATGCAGAGCACATAAAGTTCAAGCTCAATAGGGGAAAAATGGCAAAGGGAAGCCTTCCTGAGCTTAAGCCAGGGGAAAGGTACAAAAGATACGCCATCACTGATGACGGGGTTTCCCCAAGGACTGTTCCGGGGATACCTAACGGCCAGCATGTTGCCTCCAGCTATGAGCATTATGAGGATAGCTTCTCAACAGAGCTTTTTGACATGAGGGTAGCCCAAGTGGACAAAAGGGCAAGGAAGATCGCAAAGATCCTTGAAAGGTCATACGAGCCAAAGGTATATTCATTCAAGGGAGACGATGCAGTGGTTGTCTGGGGATCCCAGCTGGGCCCTGCATTGAAGGCGGCCGAGAACGGAAAGTTTGACGTTATCCATTTCACATGGCTTTATCCTTTGAGTAAAGAGAAGGTGATGAAGGCTTTCTCAAACTACAAGGCGATCTACTTTGCGGAGAACAACAGCACAGGGGTGTTTGAGAAGCTGGTGAAGATGGAGCTTGGGATAGAGCCAAAGGCCTCAATAAGGAAATACAACGGAAGGCCTTTGCTGCCCCAGCAGATGGAGAATGCTGTTGCGGAGATAAGGAAGAACGGGAAAAGCGTCGTTATCAGGAATGAGGAGCACGATGACTTTGAGTTTTACTCCCCTTGGAGGTATTAGGTGATTACAATGGCAAATGTTGAAGTTTTTAATGTTAATGAGAAGCCCCAGTGGTGCGCAGGATGCGGGGACTATGGGATATTGGCGTCGTTGAAAGCCGCCATTTCAGAGCTGAACATAAATCCCAACGAGACAGTGATCGTTTCAGGGATAGGGTGCGGAAGCAAGATCCCCCATTACCTGAGGTCCTATGGGTATGAGGGGCTGCACGGAAGGATCCTTCCGCTGGCTGAAGGAATCAAGATGGCAAATCCCAAGCTGACAGTGATTGGCATCGGAGGGGACGGGGACGGGCTTTCCGAGGGAGGAAATCATTTCCTGCATGCGCCAAGGAAGAATGTCAATTACACGTATATTGTCCAGGACAACCATATTTACGCATTGACAACAGGCCAGACTTCTCCAACAACTCCAAAAGGATTGAAGAACAAGACATCACCGACTGAGGAGCTTTATGAGCAGATGAATCCCCTGGCAGTTGCATTGGTCAACGGAACAAGGTTTGTGGCAGCGTCATTCGCAGGGAACATCAAGCATACTGCCGAGATGATGAAAAAGGCTATTTCCCACAAGGGATTCAGTTACTTGAATATTTACCAGCCATGCGTATCATGGAACAATGTCAACACCTACCAGTGGTACATGCAAAGGTGCTATGACCTCCAGCAGGCAGGCCATGACTCCTCAAATTTCGATGCGGCGCTGGCAAAGGCGATGGAGCCTTACAGGAACGGCTTCGAGAAACTGCCGGTGGGGATTTTCTACGAAAACAACGAAAGGAAGCCGCTTGATGAAATCCACCCGACGCTTGCAAAAGGGATGATCCCGGCAAGCAAGGATATAACCAACATCGACATAGGCAAGATGCTGGAGGAGGCGCTTTGATAGGATAAATTGAATTGATCATAAAGGCCCCTGTAGTTAAACCAGGATAGAATGCGGGTTTGCGGAACCTGTGATCCGGGTTCAAATCCCGGCGGGGGCGATACGCTTTAAAATGAGGGACGGAAAAGGCTATTATGGAAGGCGCAGGCAGGTCCCTGGTTGTTGGAATATTGCTCCTATTTTTACTTGACTTTTCTTTCGCAAAGACTACGTGCGACACGGATGATTGCAAGATAACCATAACCATCAGTATAGCGTTTGCAGGCGCCACCGACGCGCAGATCGGCAAATGGTCAAAGGAGATAAGCGACGTGTGGAACGGAGATGGGAAAACCACAGGGGACTGCAAATGCCCCGTAATCTTCAAGGTCAACACAACTAAGGTTGCAAACTGCACGCCCATCCCCCAGGGATACCATTGCGTGAATGTCATTCCATGGAACAACTCCGCGGAAAGCCTTCCTCAGCTTCCCGCAGGCCCAAAGGCAGGGGAAAGGGTCACGGGATACATGGGAAAGACGACCCAAAGCCCTTCTGTAAATGGAGCGAGCCTTGACGGGGACTGGTCTGACCAGATGAGCAGGCTTATCGACCCAAACAATCCGGATAGCGGGAATTATGCTGATGCGGCGCACGAGGCCGGGCACATGATGGGATTGAACGACGGGGAAGGGGGGATCATGAATTTCACAAGCGGAGCGAATGCCACGCCTTCCCAGGGCAACATCGACAATGCTGTTGCAAGGGTCTGCGGACCGAATGCATGTCCTGACAGCTGCTGCTGCGGTAACGGGGTTGTGGAAAACAACAAGAATGAAAAATGCGACCCGATGGCGCAGCCGAGCGGATGCGGAGCCGGAGAAAGCTGCTGTCCGGTATGCTGCAGCTGCTTTGCGCCGCTTTGCATCGCTGCCTGGGGCGAATACCTTGACCAGGCCTCATGCCAGGCCGGCTGCGGGCCAGGGGCCTCATGCTACTACAATTACCAGACTGGATGCTGGGACTGCATAAAATATAATATAGCGATAGAGAGATCCTGTCTTGACCCAACCAACATCAGGGGCAACCCCGACTGCGACCATCCAAAAAGCTATTCGATTGTGAAGCAGAGTAATGGAACTTCGCCGTATGCTACTGCCATCAGTTCGATCCTGACCAATGAAAGATTAAACATTAGGACAAAGGAAGGGGACAGCGGATATTTGGTCACGCATGAAGGCGAGCTGGTTGATTATGGGAACGGGCTTCTGGAGGATCCCACTGCAACAATTTACACTGATAGAAAAACAATAAGCTTGATTTCTTCCGGAGAATTGAGCTTGGGTGAGGCTCTTTCGGGAGGGGATGTGAAAATAGATGGAGAGGGGATTTGGAACGCGATAAGGTTCGAGATATACAAGTTGTTATTCAGTCTGTTCGGCGGCTTTGGGACCACTGACATGTAATGGCAATGTAAAAACCAAAGGAGACAAAATCAATTCTTAAACATTTATAAAAGACTTGTAGCATAGACAAACATGATTAAACTGAAGAACTTTAGTTTTGGCGCCACCTCTGCTGTCATCACAGGATTGGCGATAATCGTCGGACTCAGCGGCATGTCCGATTCCAATATTACGATAATTACTGCTTTGCTGATCCTTGCGCTAGCAGACAACATTTCCGATTCCTTTGGCATGCATATGTACCAGAGATCTGAGCATATCAAAGGCGCCAGAAAGTCGGCAGCCATGAATTTTATCACAAGGATAGCGATAGTCCTGTCCTTTGTGGCGTTCATATTGCTCCTGCCGATAAATTACGCGGTGGCAGCTTCAATAATCTTCGGCCTTTTGATAATAACGGTTCTCAGCTATTTGATTGCAAAGGACCTGAAGATCGACCCTTATTTTGCCATTGCCAAATACTTGGCGCTTGCTGTTTTCGTGATGCTAGCGAGCTTCTACCTGAGGGAGATAATCATGCGCCTTGCGGGCGCATCACCCTGAATCCTGTTTTTCAAATCCTCTTTTAGTTAAGGTTAAAAATCATTCGATTGCATCAGGAGGAGATAGGTGTTTTACATGGGAGAAGTTGCAGCAACTTACAAGATATTCGTAGAAGATATGGAAAAGTTCAATGATGTGAAGGCGGAAGTGCAGAAGCTCAACCCGAAGGCAATGGTCGAGGAGGAGCTCGGCTTCGGAATAAAGACCATAAAGG
>JAPLWW010000077.1 GCA_026396375.1 Microcaldota archaeon
GTGAACTGCCCATTCCATGTTGATGATCCATTGACAATTCCGTCAGCCGTTCCAATTATTGTTACATTATCTAATATTACATTCTTACTCAGAAAATTATTCGTTACATTTATCGTTCTTGAATAGGCTCTGATGTATGCTTTGCCACCAATAATTAAACTATAGAGTGTTAACGTCTCATTGACAGGGGTTATTGCTCCTAAAGTTTCATTATTATCAATAATCAACTCACCATAATTAGAACTATCTTTAAGGTATATCGTTCCCGCTCCTGCTTTGTTGTTTCCTGTTCCTCCATAAGCAGTAATCAAACCATTAAAATTCTTGGTTGTGTAATAGATAGCGATTCTTCCCCCGCCTCCAGCTGCTGCACCTGCATTATTCCCGCCATTCGCAGTTACAGATCCGTTTCCTTGCAAGTTGTTTGTAATTATGTAAACGCTTCCTCCGCTTCCTGCTCCTCCATAATAGCCATTCCAAACCGGCCCGTCCGATCCATCTACTCTTATTGTTCCATTGTTCATGAATGTGTCAGTTATATTCAAGAAAACTGCTCCGCCGCCACTGCCACCTCCATTTGCAGACCCTCCTCCACCATTACCGCCATAACCCGCACCGCCACTCTGAGAAATTCCGGCACCAGGGCCTTTACCATTAGTCTGAGTGGAACCGCCAGAAAAACCCTTGCCAATCGCATTAATACTGCCGCCAGTCTCAATGGTTAAATTTCCAGCAGTAATGTTTATTGTCCTGTTGTAAACGGTATTGTTGACAATTATGCTTGCTCCATTCTTTACGGTTATTATGTTGCATTCTACGTTATTGGATATCATATAGTTTGAGGTTACATTCCATTCTCCATTGGTTCCTCCTGGGCAGTTTGGATAGGATTTTATGGGACCTGAAACAGTTAAACTATTGCTGCAATTGGTTGTTCCATCCTGATACCCGTCATTGGGTGTTATGCAAGCTTGCCAGGTTTGCCCATTTGCCAGCTCCTGGGAAACAATGCGATCTGTTCTATTGTTGTATAATGCCTTGATCTGATCTGGTGATAATGCATAATTGTAAACAAAGGCATCATCAATAGATCCGTTGAAAAATGCGATGTCCGGTCCGTGGAAATCTCTTTTTCCGATCTTCAATGGCTCAAGGGTATTGCCAGAGCTCCCGGTTATTGTCTTGTTGTATACGGCAACGCCATTGTAGTACAATGTTGCGACAGAGCCATTCCACGTCAATGCAATATGCTGCCATCCAAGCTGGATAGTGTTGTTAACGCCTATTTCTCTTGCGTTGGCATCGTCATATGCGCCTACTCTTCCACGTAGGCTTTCATTCCAGATAAAAATCTCGTATCCCCTATAGGTGCTGTTTGCCTTATGGATAACCTTATGCTCTCCATCAGTCAAACTATTGGGTTTGATCCATGCCGCTAAAGTTATGCTTCCTTGGATTTGGAGATTTTCGGCATTTCCACAATCTATGTAATTATCTATCCCGTTAAACTGGTAAGCACCCTTTCCGTCATAACCTCCTGTCGCGTTCCATGTCGCTCCTGAAACGGTTCCGTTGTTGCCAAATCCGGAATAGTCCTTTGTGAAAGTGGAATTGCTCCCTCCCTCAAATGGCATGTTCAATACTGCAATGCTTTGCCCGTTTTTGTTCCAGTTGATGATATTCTTTACTGAATTTCCATCAGCGTCGTAGGTGGACTGGTTGTAGACAGTAAGATTCTCGGACGTGAGGTTGGTGCCAAGGGTGGAGTTGAGGATTGGCGTTCCTTGGGTTGGCGGATTGTTGCCAAGGCTTCTAATTATTAGATTGTTGCTGCAGCTGGTGCTTCCATCCGCGTATCCGTCATTGGGAGTCATGCATGCCTGCCAAGTCTGTCCCGCCGACAGCTCCTGGGAAACGATTCTGTCCGTCCTGTTGTTGTATAATGCCTTGACCTGCTCGGGAGAAAGGCTTCTGTTGAATATGAAAACATCATCTATTATATTTCCTCCATAATAGTTTGATGGATATGATGGATATGGATCTATTTGCGCCCCTATATGAAGGTCTCGTGTCGATGGATACAGGTTTATGACTGATGAACCCGAACTATAGGCTATGGTTTGTGCAACTCCGTCTATATACATTGTTGGGTTTGCTGTTCCGTTTTGTGCCACAACAGCATAATGGTGCCAGTTGGTGTCTGATACTCCTGATACCCCTCTCCATCCGCCTTTGTAAAAGAAATAGAACATGTTATTGTTTGCATTATTTAATCCAATCGCATAATTTGTTTCTCCTACACTCCAGTCCCCTCCTTTTTCCAGTATCATGTCTATAGAAAATCTTGTTCTTTTTACCCAAGCCGCCAAGGTTACTTGTTCAGTCAATATTAAATTTGGATTATTGGGTATGCTGATATAATCATTCGATCCGTCAAACTGATATGCTCCTTTTCCGTCATAGCCTCCGATTGAGCTCCATGTCGCCCCATTCACTGTCCCGTTGTTCCCAAAGGCATAATCCCTTGTCCAGGTGGAATTGCTCCCTCCCTCAAACGGCATGTTCAAGACTGCAATCGGTTGCCCGTTTTTGTTCCAGTTGATGATATTCTTTACTGAATTTTCATCAGCGTCGTAGGTAGACTGGTTGTAGACAGTAAGATTCTCGGACGTGAGGTTGGTGCCAAAGGTGGAGTTGAGGATCGGGGTTCCCTGGGTTGGAGGGGTATTTGCCTCGATTGTATAATAGCTTGCGTTTTTTGCCTTGCTTGAAGAAATGGATGGGTTTGAGGAATCTGCCGTTGAAGCAGAGCTGGAGCCTGAAGAAGAGCCCGAAGGCTTGGTTTTGGCCGGCTTTTCAGCGCTTATCGATGGGGCTGAATCCGAAGCTACCTTGTCAGCCGTCGAGACGTGGCCTATCGGCCCTGATCCGTCAGAATAAGTAAACATGTTTGCCAGGAGAAAGACTCCTATTATGGCTAATACGAATAGGATGTAGATTCCATAGAGCTTGAAGACATTTTTCATGCTAACTGCCACATTATCCTTTTGTGACGAAGGGTTTAAAAACAATGGATTTGAACTGCTATTGTGAAGGCTTATATAACCTTTGTGCTTGTGATCCTCATCCTTGCGTCGCTGATATCCATGGATGTCCTGCTAAACTCGATCGGCAGGGAAAAAAGCCCGATCTTGACCCAGGAAAAGATGTTTTACAGCAATATTGAGAACAATCAGAGGATAGAGGAGGCAGCAATGGCAGGGAGTGCGATAGGGATAAGCCTTTATGTGAAATACAAGGAAGCCGAGCTTGCTGTCGAGGCCCTTGAGACAGGGGGGACTGCTGTTCCGGCTGATGTTGCAAAAAGCATTGATCTCAAGGAAATGGAAAACTGGTCGGACGCAGGGGTCTTGATAGGATTGGCTAGCCTGAACAACAACAATGACATCGGAGGCCACGGGTTCTACTGCACCTGGGCAACAGACGCTGAAATAAAGGATAACCTCAACTATATTGCAAGCAACGGGGTTTTGACGTTGCCTGTAAAGACAAAAAGCCTTAACCTTGAGAACTGCCCAATGCTTCCCCACAGCCAGATAAGCTTCACGGAAAATGCCGAGGATCTGCCAATAGATGAGATGGAAAAGGGAAACCTGAGCGCATTGAACGTTTCGGTTGTCCTTTATGACGAGGAAAAGCCCGGCAATGGATTCAGGAAAGGAAGGGTAGCAAGCGTGTATTACGACAAGGAGTCAAACACAGCAAGCATAGTCACTTTCCCTGAAACAAGGAGGATAGATGCGCCTTATATGAGCGAAACGGTTATGACTAAGACGATAACAAACCAATTCACCAGCTTTTTCAACGTGCTTTATGACCAATACGGGATAATCACAAACGAGACAATCTCCATAAAGCTGATCAATGGCTCCCTTCAATGAACTTCTCCGCCTCATGGGCCGCTATCGCCCCGTCCCCTGACGCGGTTATTGCCTGCTTGAACGGGCTTTTCCTGACATCCCCTGCTGCATAAAGGCCCTTTGTCCTTGTTTCCATCCTCTCGTTTGTCATGATATAGCCTTGCTCGTCAAGGTCAGCCAGATCCTTGACCAGATCTGAATTTGGATCCATGCCGACATAGACAAAGATCCCGTCGCATGGAACATCTGAAATAATATTTGTCTTTGTGTTTTTTATCCTTAGCCCTGTAAGAGTTTCATTTCCAAGAACCTCGACAGCCTCCGAATCCCAGATATAGGAGATATTCTTATTCGCAAAGGCCCTGTCCTGGATGACCTTGTCTGCCTTGAGCTTGTCTCTTCTATGCATGATGGTTACCTTGCCTGCGAATTTTGTGAGGTAAAGGGCTTCCTCGACTGCGGAATTTCCTCCTCCTATGACAATGATATTCTTGCCCTTGAAGAAAGGCGCATCGCAGACTGCGCAGAAGCTCACTCCCTTGCCAAAGAACTTGTCCTCCCCTGGAACTCCAAGCTTCTTGAATCTTGCGCCTGCTGCAAAAATTATTGCCTTTGTAGAATATTTTCCCTTGCCTGTCTCGATCTGCTTCAGCTTTCCGCTGTCCTTTATTGATTTGACAGTCTCGCCCAGATTGATGATGGCTCCGAAGGATTCTGCTGCTTTTTTCATGGACTGCCCAAGCCCTTCCCCGCTTATCCTCTCTATCCCGGGATAATCCTCGACAGAGCTTGTTGTTGCAATCTGCCCTCCTGGGACAATGCCCTTGTCAATGACAACAGCCTTCAATTTTGCCCTTGAGGCATATATTGCTGAAGCCAGCCCCGCAGGTCCTGCTCCAATTATGACAACATCAAACTCCCCGCCTGACGGCTGAGATGAGCCTTTCGCATATGAAATATCAAACATTCCCATGAAATAAGATTGACCCTAACCGTTTTAAACTGTTTAGGCAAAACAAAGCCAATGAAATTTAATCTGGGGACAAAGGAAAAGCTGATAATAGCAATTGCCTTGGTCAACCTGATAATACTTTTGCCGCTGGTGGCAGTGCCGCTTTATTACAACAACAGCCTTGCTGCGGCAATAGTGTACAATGTTTATGGCCCAACGTGCCACCAGTACATCGAAAGGAGCCTTTGCTTCTTCAATTCAAACAATTCCTGGAGCCTTGGGGAATGCATAGAAAATACCAGTGCCCATCCTATTGTGAAAACGCTTTATACCATGTCAAAGCTGAACTATTCGGGGCCGTTCTTCTATGACAAGGCAAATATTGGGGCAGACAGGTCCGAGGCAGTTTATTACGATGGCAAGACTGGATACAAGATGCCTGCATGCTCGCGAGACTTCGGAATCTACCTCGGAGCTTTCATTGGAATAATATTGTTTGTCATTATCGGAAAAAGGTTTGGGGTTGTCTCGCTTCCTGTCTATCTGGTATTCCTGGTTCCTTTGGTCATAGACGGGTTTGCGCAACTGCTGTTAAACTATGAGTCAACAAACCTGATAAGAGTAATGACAGGATTGATAGCAGGATCCGCATCAACAATAGCTTTGCTTAGCCTGATGTTCAACAAATAGATGATAATATGGAAAACGAAAACGCCTTGGAAGTCCACAGAAACCTGAAGGGAAAGATAACCGTAAGGGAAAAAAGGAAGATCTCAACAATGAAAGACCTTGCAGTGCTTTACACTCCAGGTGTTGCAGAGCCTTGCAAGGCAATAGCAAAGGACAAGTCTTTAGCCTATGAATACACCATGAAGGGAAATACAGTGGCCATTGTCACAGACGGAACAAGGGTCCTTGGCCTGGGGGACATCGGCCCTGAGGCTGCATTGCCTGTCATGGAAGGAAAGGCATTGATCATGCAGCAGTTTGGGAACATAGACGCGTTTCCCATTTGCTTGGATACCAAGGATCCTGAGCAGATAATAATGATAACCAAGGCCATTGCCCCTGTTTTTGGGGCAATCAACCTTGAGGACATTGAAACGCCTAAAGTATTTTACATTGAAAAAAGGCTTACTGATGAGCTGGACATCCCTGTTTTCCATGATGACCAGCACGGAACCGCGATGGTTGTTTTGGCAGGATTGTACAATGCCCTGAAGGTGGTTGGAAAAAGCAATGATTGCAAGATAGGGATAGTCGGGGCAGGAAGTGCAGGATACGCAATAGCAAAGCTGCTCAACGCCGCAGGATTCAGGGATATTGTTGTTTTTGACAGCCAGGGCGCGATTTACATGGAAAGGCCTGAGCTTGAGGAATACAAGGAGATTTTGGCCAGCTTCAACAGCTCGGGATTCAAGGGAAAAATAGGCGAGTTCAAGGGAGCCGATGTCATAATCTCCGCAGCATCGCCAAAGGCCCTGCCGATTGAAACGATAAAGATGATGAGCAAGCCGAATGTTGTTTTCGCGCTTTCCAATCCGATCCCGGAAGTGTCTTTGGACCAGGCAAAGGAATTGCAGATAGACGTTTTCGGAACAGGAAGGAGCGATTACCCAAACCAGATAAACAATGCAGTGTGCTTCCCGGGATTCCTGAGGGCGTTGCTTGACCTTAGGGTCAAAAAGATAACCAACGAAATGAAGATAGCAGCAGCAAAGGGAATTGCTGAAACAGTCCAGAATCCCAGTAAAGAGAAAATAATCCCTGACGCGTTTGACAAGAATGTGAAGGACAATATAGTCAGAAGGGTCAAGGAGGTTGTCTAGGCATTTGAACGGATTATTCCGCGGCTTCGATGTAAAGGTCAAGCGCCTTCCTTATGTCCTTTCCTATAATCATGGCCAGCGCCCGAAAGTCGCCGCCATCCGCCTTTTCAAGAGCTGAATAATATGCCCTCCTTTCTTCTTTCCTTAAGATTGTCGGCGGGAATCCTGCGCGCATCAGTCTAAGGTTCATGAGAAGGCGTGCAAGCCTTCCGTTCCCGTCAACAAAAGGATGGATCCTTGCCACATCGTGGTGGATGGATACTGCAGAATATATTGCTTTTATGCCCTTGTCCTTGCTGTTAAGCTCTGCATAAACTTTTTTCATCAGCATGGGAACTTCCTTCCATTTCGGAAGCTGGAGCTTAGAACCGTGTATAAAAACGCTTTCGTGCCTGTAGAATCCTGCATTGGAAGGATCTATTTTGTCCAGTATCAACGCATGGAGGTCCAACACATCCTTTTCGGTTATTTCTTTTTTGGAATCTGCAAATTTTTCAAGCAGATCTATCGCTTCCCTGTGGTTGGTGGCCTCAAGATGCTCCTTGACTGATTTTCCGCGCACTGTTATTCCTTTGTTGAGCACAAGCCATGTCTCGCGGAGGCTGAGCCTGTTTCCCTCTATTGCATTAGAATGATATGTCATATCTATCTCAAACTTTTCCCTGAGCCGCTCCAAAACTGCAGGCGAAAGAGGCCTCAATGAATTCAGTTTGTTAAGCCTTTCATCCAGCTTTTTGCATAAGGGCCTGTCTATCCACTCCTTTTCATTGGATGGCATTCCGAGATTGTGCTTTTTCGCGTATGCCTCGGCGTCCGCCAGCGTCGGAAAATATTCCAGTGCCTTTTGCTCCACGCTTTTGCCAGTGCGCTTGCTTTCCACAAGCTCATAGTAATATGTGTTTCCTTTTCTCTTTTTCCTTATGAAGGCCATACTTTATTGTAGTGCCTACCATTTTTTAAATATTCCTATTTATGTTCCCCACTACAAAATGAAATGAGGGAGTTTGCTTGGGAATTTTGGAATAATTATGGTTTTTTGTAGTGCCTACTATATTTTGAAAATTTGCAATAATGTTCTCCACTACAAAAAAAGCTCCAGATGTTTTTAGCTTACCCTGGTTGTTCCCATGAGCCTGCTTATCTTTACCTCCTCCTTTTTCCTTGAAAGGAAGTTCATTACAGAGGAGATCATCGATCCCTTTATTATCATGCCTATTGCCTCCTTGGCAAAGGATATCGAGTCAAAGGGCGCGATTATGCCTACAGTATTCCCGTAAACGGAGATGTAGCAGTCTGCCATCTTCTCTATCTCTATTTTTACCTTTCCCTCTGAGCCTATTATCCTTCCCTTAACCCTGTGTATTGAATTCTCAGTATTAAGGAACTCGTCAAGGTCAATGAGCTCGAACATGAAATCGTCTTTCTCAACAAGATAGAGCGCAACCTCTGGGCTGAATCCCCTTCCTATGGCCTTTATCACATTCTTCCCGAAATAGATCTTGTCGGCGTTCCCTTCCATGGTCACGCTCCCGTTGTGGCTTATCTCCAGCTTCAGCCCAAGCTTTTCCTCAAGCAGTTTCAGCGTTTCGCTGTTCTTTCCAAGGAAAACCCCTATCCTTTCCTCGGGAATCTTAATTATTGTCTGGTCCATTGCCTTCACCCGCAAGCTTGATCAGCAGGAGCTTGATGTCCTCCTCTGTCTCAACTTCCAATGCCTTTGACGCAGCCTTGCTTACCTCCTTGTCTTTTTTGAAAGGGGCCAATGCCAATGCGCATATCCTCCTTACCTCCGAATCCCAGTCGTCAAGGAAATCAGCCATGATCTTCCTTACCTCTTTTTTGTCAACATGCTCTGCAAGAAGCTGGAGGGCGATGTACTGCTTCTCCCCTATCTCGTTCTTAGCGCATTCCATTATCGGATCCAGGAACCTCAATATGGTTTCGGAGGATGACTTCTGTATTGCCTTGATTGCCTCAAGGCCTATTGCCTCGTCAAGGATCATCTCTTTGATAAGGTCCTCTGCCTTCTTGTTTTCCTCTATGAATTTTGAAAGCCCGATTGTGAGATAAAGTGAGCCTGCAGTGTCCCTTATCAGTCCCTTTATGCAGTCAATGGCATTTATTTTGTAGAACATCTCTATTATTATGTTGGCCAACGTTCCCCTAGTAACCTGGACAAACATCATTGATTTATTATCTTGAATATGCTTTGAGGCGACGCTTTGGATTATTGAAGGATTGTCCTTTATCTTGGCTAGCGCTGACTTCTCGTCCCCTTCTATGTATGATTTCACGCTTGACCAGAAAATGTCAGAGGCATTGTCCTCGTGCAACGCATCCCTGAACCTCCATTTCGACTCATCCGCCAACCTATCCACCTTTTGTTATTTTCTCAAAGATCTTCCTTGGATCTATATCTAATCCAAGAGATTTTTTAAAGAATGATGATATGTTGATTATATCTCTTAACAAAAACTCCTTTGCCTTTGGATGCCTTGAGCTGACCCCGTCGCTCAT
>JAPLWW010000025.1 GCA_026396375.1 Microcaldota archaeon
ATCCCCATATCTTATCCTTGCAGAAAGCCTATGCGCGATTTCCCCCTTTCCGCCTATTGAGATGTCAACGATCCTGCTTGGCCTTACTATTTCAGGATCGTCAAAAACAACAAAGGTCAGCTCGCCAATGTTGTGGCTCCCGAGGCAGGGCGTGCATGTGCCCCACTCCATGCCTGCTATCGGCTCCTTTGCCAGCCTTATGCTTTTTGGGGAGCTGAAGAATCCGTGCTCCTCGCCAAATGTTGAAAAAAGCCTTTCAATGTCTATCTCGCCTTTTCCATTTGTTACTATTCCGAACTTGCAGTATTGCTGGTCCTCGACTATCAGGATCCTGTAGATGTCTTCGATGCCAAGGCCAGAAATCCTTGCCTTGTGCCCGCAGGAGGAGGATCTCTCGTCATAGTGCATGAGGGCAGCCCTTCCTTCTTTTATCAGATCCAGAAGATAGGGAATGTCCTTCAGCATTTCCTCTATCCTGAGGGAATGCCAGAGCTGGCTTCCTGGAGTTATCCTGGTTTCGCCAGGCATTGCCGATTCCATCTTGAACCTGTCAAAGGATGGCTTCCTTGCCAAGGCTTGGGTAGGGGCTTTGCCTAATGCCAATGTTTCAGGGGCCATGGAAAAACCTTAGACGATTACCCTTTCACCAGGAACCCTCCTGAATAATTGGACGTCGCCAACGTGCTTTGCGCCTGAAAGGAATTTTACGAGTCTCTCGACCCCGAAGCCGCCTCCTGCCGAAGGCACAAGGCCCTGCTTTGCAAACTCCAAATAAGGGGCATACCTTTCCATCTTTAGCTGGTCCTTGCTTACCCTTGCCATTATCTTGTCATATTCGTATTCGCGTTCAGCGCCTGAAAGCGCCTCGCCGAAGCCTTCTGGATATACCATGTCATAGTTGAGGTAGTGGCCTGGCTGCTCGGGATCCTGCTTGTCATAGAATTCCCTTTTGTGGCAGATGGCCCAGAAAGGCGTCTTGTTCTCCATGGAGGCGGCATGCTCCCAATCCTCTCCATAGATCTCCTCAAGCTCATGTGTCGTGTATTTCGGGAAAGGCCCCTTTATGTCATGGAGGTGCCTGTTGAGGTAGGAAAGCTCGTCCCTGCACTGGAGCTTTGCCTGCTCGACAATGTGGGACATGAATCCTTCCATAAGGGCGAAAACATCCTCCTTTTTGGCATGCGCGATCTCAAAGTCAACCTGGGAAAACTCAAAAAGGTGCCTTCCGCTGCTGCCCCTGTCAGGATGCTCCAATCTGACATTGGGGGATATTATGAAGATCTTGTCATGCCCCTGCTTTATGGCTATCTGCTTGTGCAGTATCATGGATTGGGTCAATGTAAGCTTCTGGCCAAGGTACTCTATCTCGCCTGTCTTTATGACGGTGCTGTTTGGGTCTGGGCCAAGCGGATCCGTAATCGGGGATAAAACAACCGGCATCAGCTGGGAAAAGCCCTGGCTGTGAAAGTACGCTGTTGTTTCCTTCAGCACTAGCGACATCAACCTTGAATATGCTTTTTTGGTTTCCATGGGATTAGACGCCGGTTTTCTGCATTTAAATCTTTTCCCTGAAATGCTGGATTTAATACGAAAAACAACAGCTTTTTAATCATTTTGTTGGATAATATCCAATATGAAAGAAATAAAGATGGATGAAAATGACCATGAATTGTTAAGGGAACTTAAGAAGGACTCAAGGGCTACTGTCGCTGAATTGTCAAAAAAGCTTGGGATGCCAAGGTCAACAGTGCATGAAAGGATCCTAAGGCTAAGGGGCAATGGCATAATCAAAAGGTTCACGATAGAGGAGGATTACAAAAAAACAGGGCTTCCGACAATGGCTTTTGCCCTGGCCTCATATGATCCCCAGCAGAAGCTGAACCAGCACGATGTTGCAAATGAGGTTGCCAAGATTCCGGGAGTTTTGGGTGTTTATATCATTTCCGGGGAATGGGACATGCTGATCAAGATAAGGGGCAAGAGCATAGAAGATATTGGAACAACAATATTGGACAGGATAAGAAGCGTGAAAGGAATATTGAAGACATACACGATGTCCTGCTTTGAGGTAGTAAGGGAGGAGCTGTGACAATAAATAAAGATTTAAATATTGCCAAGCAGAGGAATTAGCATGCCTGATTCAAAGCCTGGAATAGACATCCTTGGGTTGGCCAAGAACGCGCTTATTGTAGTTATACTGCTTATTGTTGTGCTGATACTGCTTGCGATATTGGCCGGAATTGTGCTTGTCATACTGAACCTCAACAACCTGTCTGGCATAATGGACTCAATCACGCATCCAGGCGGCAGCAATGGAAATTATTACAGCCAAAACGGCCAGAGCCAGGGAGGCTCAAATTACAACAATAACGGAAACTACAACCCAAATAACGGCAGCGGCCAGAACTCAAACAATCAGGGAAGCCAGCAGAACGACCAGATTTCCAGTTTAGGGATGCAGCTCAAGGCGGCGGTCGACCAGGGAGACTGGAGCAAGGCAAGCGGCATTTTCAGCCAGATAAAGTCAATGTCTTCGCAGCTTCCGCCTGAGATATCAGGCCTTTTGCCCCAGTTTGAGCAGGCCATCCGAAACAGGGACCAGGCAGCATTCAACAGCCTTTATGAGCAAGTGCAAAAGAACATGAGCAACAATTATATGCAAAATCAAGGCAATTCAAGCCAAAACAGCGGCAATTACCAGGGAGCTTTTTCATGCAATGCAGGAGACGTATACAGCGGAAAAGTCCCCAATGCGGCAGCCCATATCAATGCCACAATAACAGGGATGATGTTCCACAACAACAGGGACATGTGCCATTTCACTTACCAGATACAGGAGCAGGGAATGAATGTTGACGAGGAATGCTTCTTTGACCAGAAGGAGACCTGTTGCACAGTGAGCATAAGCGGCATGGCCCAGGGCCAGGAGACCTGCGTCGCGATGTCAGAATGAAGGAGCTGGGCTACATTTCCGGCATGTCATCATGTTTATAAATTTTATATGCAAAAGATCCTCATGCTAAGAAAACTGGCCAGCAGACTTGTCCCCTCCCCTGCCAAAAAAAGTGATACAGGCAGATTCAAGGATGCCGCGGACAGCATTGAGCAGGCCGCGGCAAAGAAGCGTTTAAATTCTGCATTGAGGGAAGTTGCCTCAAAGGCGCATGAGGTGGAAGCGCTTCACGCAAAGATGGCCAAATCCCTGAGAAGACAGCGAAAGGAAAGGGAGCTTTTGGAATATGCCAGGAAAAGGTACATTCACGCCAGGGATGGGATGGGCGAGGCCAAAAGAGAGGACAGGAACAGGGAAAGGCTCATGGAGAATTCCATAAATACAGAATTCAAATTAAGGAGGATATTGGATGGGTACAACGGATGCGTAAAAAATGCCAGGGATGGGAGAAAGGCCCTGGTATCGATGATAGCAGAGCTCAAGAAAGCGATCAATGGGCTGGAAACCGCGGAAGAGGCATGCAAAAAGGCAGGCTTGGGAAAAGAGGAAACTATAATTAGATCCTGCAAAGTTTCATCTTCTAGAGACAGCTGGCTTCCCACAGCAATAAGATACAGGCTGAAAAAATAATTGCTCTTTGCCAAAAGGCTACTGGCAGGAGTTCGGCAATCAAGGAAATGCTTTCGGGCATGTTTTTAAACTGATTAATCCCTTATGATATCGGCTGGTGAACATATGGCTGAAGCTGAAAAAGGGAAAGATGAAAAGAATCAGCCAGCGGTTGAGGTCAGCGAGCTCACCAAGATAATCAATGAAAGGATAATCGTAGATAGGATAACATTTTCAGTCAAAAACGGGGAGACGATCGTAGATAGGATAACATTTTCAGTCAAAAACGGGGAGACGTTCGGCCTGCTTGGCGCGAACGGCAGCGGGAAGACGACAACGTTCAACATGCTCTCGGGCCTTTTGTCCCCATCTTCAGGATCAGTGATCATACTTGGCAAGAGCATGAAAGAAATCAAGAAGATCCCAAGGCCTGAAATAGGGTTCGTGATGCAGGAGGACTCTTTTTATGAGACGCTTACAGTAAAGGAAAACCTTGAGTTTTTTGCCGAGATGATGGGAATTCCGGAAGAAGAGAAGGAAAAGAGGATAAAAAAGCTGCTCCAGGAGATGAGCCTTTCAGACAAGGCAGATACCCTGTCCTCAAGGCTTTCAGGAGGCATGAAGAAAAGGCTCAACATGGCCTGCGCGCTTGTCCATGACCCTAAGGTGGTGTTCCTTGACGAGCCGACAGTGGGATTGGATCCCATGGTAAGAAAGGAGATATGGAATATCATAGAAAAGATGCACGAATCAAACAAAACCATAATAATAACCTCCCATTACATGGACGAGGTGGAGAAATTATGCCATAGGGTAGCGATAATGTATTCCTCAAGGCTTGTTGCCCTGGGAACTCCGGAGGAGCTGAAGGCAAAGTACAAGCTGAAGCAGATGGAGGATGTTTTCGCCTATGTGGCGAAGCCTGCAGAGTGATCACATGGCAAAGATAATATCAGTCATAAAAAAGGAGATCCAGGAGATCTCGCATGACAGAACCATGATGATAATACTGTTCATGTTCCCCATATTCATCATGCTGTTCATGGGCAGCTCTTTCCGCTCGATGGAAATATCGGGATTGCCGATAGGGATAACAGGGGCCGCCAACGCCACATTCACTGAAGCATTGTTCAGCGAAATCAACCAGTCGCACGCATTCAACATCATGAGGTACGATTCTGAAGATGACGCGATGAACGCCTTCAGGAACGGCCAGCTTCATGCAGTGATAGTTGTCCCTGAGAATTTTGATGAAATGATACTGCAGGGCAACGGCTCGGAAGTGAGGCTGCTTGTTGACAACTCAGACCTGTCCCTTGAGCAGGCGATGCTCACTGCAATGTCGGCGGTGATACAGGCCTCTTCAGCGAACATAACCCAGAGCTATGTGTACAGCGCTTGGGACGAGCTCAAGGACCTGAACAGCTCGGCATCCATGCTGAGAAAGGAGCTGAATGTGACCAAAGGAAGGATGCAGGAAACAAAGGCAACGCTGGCCGAAGTCAGGGGGGAGATAGATAGCATCAGCATCTCCTCATTGGAAGGGACGCTGGACAACGCCTCGGCAAAGACTGCGGGCCTGCAGGGCCTTATTGTAACCCAGAGAAGCTCGCTGTCCAACGCATCATCAGGCAGCGCGGAGCTGTTCGCCCAGAGCGATGCATTCATAGCCAATGCCAGCGATGCGCTGAATGAATCAATGGCAGGGGTTGACGGGGCATGCGCCAAGATAGATAGCGAAACGGCAAACCTCACGGAAACGCGCAACAGATTGGACTCATCGATAGCAGGACTGGAGATGATAAGGGATGCTACTTCAGATGCAACTGTGATTGCGGCCCTTGACCTGAACATAGCAAGCCTTCAGTCATTGAGGAACAGCACAGCCCAGCAGATAATAGACATGCAGCAGGAGAAGGCAACCCTAAGCGATCTCAACATGACCCTGAATGGGACATATGGTTCGCTCAGCAATTATTCAATGGCAATTGAAAATGCAAAAATCATAGGAAGCTCGCTTAAGGATACTGAAAATGCGCTTGACAGCGCATCGGTTGCGCTTTCAGGCCTCAATGACTCATTTTCCAGCGCCAGGACCCAGGTTTCAGCCCTCGGGTCCTTGCTTTCAAGCATAAGAAACACAAGCTCGCAGATAGAGGATACGCTGGATGCTGCAATGGCGCAGGCAGGCTCTGTTGAAAACCTGATAGCGACGCTTGAAAGCACGGTTGCCGAGCAGACTGCCAAGGATCCTAAGGTGATCGCATCGCCCCTTTCAGTTAAGGTTGAAAACCAGTATTCAAAGGCAAGCTTTGTTGACTTTGTCATGCCCCAGGTGATCGCGGTCTCCTTGCTTTTCTCCTGCTTCCTGCTTGGCTCAATAAGCATAGTGCGCGAAAAGACAAGGAAGACAATCGTGCGCGCTTTATTGGCTCCAAGCGCGCTGGCAAACCTTGTTGCAGGGAAGATAGCGACACTTGTGCTCATCTCGTTTGGCCAGGTTGCGCTCATACTCATAGTTGCGTCCCTGTTGTTTGGCGTGAGCCCGCCGATGGACTGGGGGATATTGCTGTGGGGAACGATGATCTCCTCGCTTGTGCTCTCCTCAATAGGCGTGCTTGTGGGATTCTACGCAAGAAGCGAATCATCTGCAATACAGGGATGCCTGCTGATTGCAATACCGATGCTTTTCCTGGGCAACATTGTTTTCTCTCCTGAGCTCCTGCCGGTATATACGCAGATTCTCCAGCAGGCATTGCCATTGGCGCATATAACCAACATATTCAAGATAGTGCTGATAACAGGGGGAAGCCCTGGGTTTGACGTAGCGGCCCTGATATCATATTTCATACTGCTTTCCATAATACTGCTGTATGTCATCATCACGCGCAGGGACATAAGCAACTACAGCTGAGAATTACTGGTATTTCTTCCCGATTTCCTTGTATGCTTCCCTGAAAGGCATCCCTTGCTTCACCAGCTCGTATGCCTCCTGTGTCGCATAAAGCTCCTTGGTCATGGCTTTCTCGCAATTTGGCTTGTTGACTTTCATGCCTGCCAAAACCAAGGAGATGATGCCCAGGCTCTGCTTGGTTATTTCCATTGAATCCATCAGCGGCTCCTTTGTCAGCTGGACATCTCTATTATACCCAGAAATCAGGTTTCCGACTAGGCTTTTTATCTTGAATTCCTCGCCAAGGACAACATGGTACTTTGCCCTCACCAGTTCCAGGACATCTGGATTCCTCTTCTGGGGCATTATCGAGCTTCCTGTGCAGAATTCCTTTGGCAACTCAAAAAAGCCGAACTCCTTGGTGCTGAAAAGCATCAGGTCAGCAGCCAACTTATTCAGGTCAAGCATGATCGATGAGGCAACATTCACTATCTGGGCCTCGAATTTCCCTCTGCTCAGCTGGCAATACATTGGATTTTCCATCGCCTTGGAGAAGCCAAGCTCCTTTGCAGTCATTTGTTTATCGATTTTGAAAACCGGGACTCCGAAGCCTGCCGCGCTCCCGAGAGGATTCTGGTCTATAAGACATGACACTGAATCAAGCAATGCAAGATTGTCAATCATGGAATCCTTGTAGCTTCCAAGCCAGGTCTTGATGTCAGTTGGCATGGCCTTTTGCATGTGGGTGTAGCCAGGGATCCCTGTATTCCCGTTTTCTTCGATGAAGAGCTCTATTGATTTTATGAATTCCTCAGCCAGCCCCTTGATCTTGCCCAGCTCTTCCTTCTCATACAGGCGCAGTGCCGCAAGGACCTGGTCGTTTCTTGACCTTGCGGTATGGATCTTTTTCCCAACTTCACCGTACTTCTTGGTCAGATGGTTCTCGATGGCAGTATGGCAGTCCTCATCCTCCTGCTTGATCTCGAACTGGCCCTTTGAGTCAAGCTCCATTATCTCATTAAGCCCTTCTGCCAGTTTCCCAAGCTCCTCTGCTGTCAGGATGTTTATGCTGTTCAGCATCCTTGCATGGGCCATTGACGCAAGGCAGTCGTATTTCACCAGCTTTTTGTCCAGCAGGTAATCGTTTCCAACTGTGAATGCCTCTATCTCCTTGTTCAGGCCAGTCCCCTTATCCCATATCTTCATCATGATCACCCAATTTCAGACGCAAAGCGTTTATCTTGATGAATCCCTTAGCATCCGTCTGATCGTAGCCTCCTGACTTGTCCATGCTTGCGATGTTCTGGTTGTACAATGACTTGCCTGATTCACGCGCAGTGGCATAGGCGTTTCCCTTGTACAGGGTCATGTAGACCTTTCCGTCCACATTCTCCTGGCTCTTGTTTATTGCCGCTGACAGGAACTCAAACTCCGGGCTGAACCAGAAGCCGTTGTAGATCAGCTCTGCGAACTTTGGCATCAGCATGTCCTTCAGATGGCATAGCTCCCTGTCCAAGGTGATGCCCTCTATGTCCAGATGCGCCTTCAGCAGGATGGTCCCGGCTGGAGTTTCATAGACACCACGCGATTTTATGCCTACAAATCTGTTTTCAACGATGTCAATTCTTCCTATGCCGTTCTGCGAACCCAATTGGTTAAGGTACTGGAACAGCTGCAATGCGCCGGAAACGGTCTTGTTCTCGGTAATGTTAACAACATTTATCGGGATTCCCTTCTCAAATTCAACCATTATCCTTGTCTCCTCATCTGGAGCTTCCTTAGGGGAAACCGTTTTCTTGAACATGTCCTGCTTTGCCTCGTATTTTGGGTCCTCAAGAAGGCCTGCCTCATAGCTTATGTGCATCAGGTTGTCGTCCATGCTGTACGGCTTCTGGACAGTGGAGCTGATTGGAATGCTGTTTTCCTTTGCATAGCTGATCAGGTCTGTTCTTCCGCTGAACTGGGAAAGGAATTCAGGATCCTTCCAGGGGCTGATTATTTCAACATTTGGCATGAGCTTCATGAAGGCCAGCTCAAATCTCACCTGGTCGTTTCCCTTGCCTGTTGCTCCGTGAGCAACTATCTTTGTCCCTTCCTTCTTCGCAATCTCAACCTGCTTTTTGGCTATCAGGGGCCTTGCCAATGATGTTCCAAGAAGGTATTTGCCCTCATAGACCGCGTTTGCCTTCAATGCCTGGAAGATATAGTCCTTTACAAATTCCTCCTTCAGGTCCTCGATGTAGACCTTGCTTGCGCCTATGGAAAGTGCCTTTGACTTGGCCTTGCTGAAATCCTCGTCCTGCCCGACATCTGCCATGTAGCAGATAACGTCGTATCCCTTGACCATCAGCCATTTCAGTATCACGGAGGTGTCAAGCCCTCCTGAGTATGCCAGTATTACTTTTTTGCTCATTTTTATCAACAATACTATATTGCTGATTTGTGGAATTTATATTTAGTGACTCATATTAAACTGAAATAAACAATTTTGTTTTATTTGGAACATTTTGGTAATGTTTATAAACACCGGCTCGCATTATGAATCTAATGGAGAAGAACACCGCTGAATTGACAAATGAGTACATCGATGGGCATCCTTATGTGAAGAATTGCCTGAAAAAGGGACTGATCAACTACTCTGCTTTAGCAAGGCATATCGCAAAGGAGCTGGGCATTGGAAAGGAAAGCTCGAAGGAGGCGATAATGATTGCGGCCATAAGGGCCCGCGACAGGCTGAGAAAGGAGCTTGCGCAGGAGCGGGAAATACTGGACCTTCTTTCAAAATCTGAAATCGAGATAAAGAACAAGATGGTTGTCTTTATCCTGGAAAAGGGCATCAGCTTTGACCTAATAGAGAACATAGAGGCCCAGATAAAGAAGGAATCCGGATTGTCCTATGTGCTTGAGGGATCCAACAATTACACGCTCATCACCCAGGGAAAATTCGCCCAGCTGATAAAGGAAAAACTGAAATACAGGATAATGAAGATAGACAATGGCATGGTCCTGATAAACATAAAATCGCAAAAGGAGATTGAGACTATACCTGGAGTGATATCATATTTGACTTCCCTGTTTGCCGAAAATGGCGTCAACATATATGAGTTCCTTTCATGCTGGACTGATACGATATTCATAATCGATTCCAAGGACCTGAACAAGGCCATCAATTTCCTCAGATTTGAGTAGAACTATTGTTTCTTCCCAACCAGCTTCTGGTGCAGGGCCTTGATGAACTCCTTCTTGTCCTCAACGATCATTATGTCGCTTGAGCCGAGCGCGGCTATGGAAAATCCGAAGGGAGTTGGAACATCCCTGCCCCTCAATAGGATAAGCTTCCTTTTTCCGATATCCTCCAGGCATTTTATCGCCTCGTCGACATGGATCGCATCCTCCATGACCTCGCGGTAGGCTTCCTTGAGCAACGGAAAATCAGGATAATAAATGTTGATAAGCTTGTACAGGGAATCTGAGTTGAACTGCTGTTTTTTCAGGGAAATGAATTTTCCAGGATACCTTCTCAGGACCAATAAGCCCCTTACGCTGACGTTCTTGAACCTCCTTCTCAGCAGCTCGCTCTTTGATATGGATTCCTTGAGGTATGCGAAGAACCTTTCCTTGGTCATCGCCAATGCATTCTTGATGTCTTCCTCTCCAATGTGCTTATACCTACCCACTGTAATCATGAAGCCGTAATCATTGATGGTGACCCTTACGTTTGTATGGAGCCTTTCGCTGAAGTAGTTTGCGAACGCCCTTCCTAGAGCATCAGTGGCTTTTCTTCCTGCAACAGTATGGAAAATATAGTTTTTCAGTCCTCCTTCATCAAGGTATTCCTCAACCAGGAACTCATCTGCTTTGGTAACATGGCCGTATCTTTTCTGCTCGTCAGAATATCCTTTTGCCGCCTTTGCAGTCATGTCATCAAGCGTGTATTTTTCCTTCAATTCCTTGATGGACAAGACAGATGCGTCATATCGGAATTTCTCAAGGTCAACAGCTGACTCGTAGGGCAGGGGAAGCATCTCGGAAAACCATGCGGGAATGGTTGGCTTCTTTCCCTCAGCCGGGTTTATCATGACCTTGCTTCCCCTGGTTGAAAGGAACTCGTAGGTCTTTCCCCCAAGCACAAAAATATCACCTGGCATCATCCTTTCAATAAAGGATTCCTCAAGCTTTCCTATGAATTTGTTGTTTGGCAGGAAAACCGCTGCTGAGCTTTCGTCAGGAATTGTCCCAGTGTTCATGATATAGATGGCCCTTGCAAGCTTTCCCCTTTTTCCGAAGCTCCCGTTATCCATCCATATCTTTCCATAGACATACTTTGCCTCAAGCTCATTGAATTCCCCTGAGATATATTTCAGGACATTCATGAAATCCGATTTTTCCAAGGTTGAATAGTTGTAGCATCTCCTTACTGTGTTGTAGGCCTCGTCGATGTTCCAGACCCTTTCCAATGCCATGCCCAGGATATGCTGGACCAAGACATCCAATGGGTTCTTTATTATGCTTATGGACTCGAACTTGCTTTCCCTGGCATTTTCCGCAAGCACTATTGATTCCATCATGTCATCCCTGTCCAAAACAATGATATGGCCTACGCTTACATCAGTCAGCCTATGGCCGCTTCTTCCTATCCTCTGCACTAATCTTGTTGAGCTTTTAGGGGATCCTAGAAGCATGACAAGGTCGATGCTTCCGATGTCTATCCCCAGCTCAAGGCTTGTCGAGGAGACAACAACCTTGAGCTCCCCCCTTTTCAGCTTGTCCTCAGTCTCAATCCTTATGTCCCTGCTGATGCTGGAATGGTGCGCCTCGATGTTGTCAACGTATTTTTTCCCGTACATGGATTTGAGATGGAAAACTACCCTTTCTGTCGCGCTTCTTGTGTTGGTAAAAATCAGGGTTGTGTTGTGCTCGTCTATCTCTTTGTCTATGAGATCGTACATCGCCTTGTTCATCTTGTCCATCGGGGTGTAGATGAAATCCTCGACCGGGCTTTTCACGTTTATCTCAATCTCCTTGATTGAGTTTACATCAACCACAACGCAGTCCCTCTCGGTTCCAACAAGGTATCTTGCAACCTCGTCAAGCGGATGGATGGTTGCTGACAATCCTATCCTTACTGGCTCTTTCTCCATCGCTGCGCAAAGCCGCTCAACAGAAAGGGAAAAATGCGCGCCTCTCTTGTTCCCTGCCAAAGAGTGTATTTCGTCAGTTATTATCCAGGTGACATTCCTAAGATGCTCCCTGAATTTAGGCGCATTAAGCATGATCGCGAAGCTTTCAGGAGTTGTTATCAGTATATGAGGGGCTTTCTTCAGCATCTTCTGCTTCTCTGAAGCTGTTGTGTCGCTTGTCCTTATCCCGACCCTTATCCCAAGGTTCTCTATCTTTTTCTCAACAGCATCCAGCGGAACCATGAGGTTCTTCCTGATGTCGTTGTTAAGGGCCCTCAAAGGGGAGACATAGACAACATATATCTTGTCCTCCAGCTTGTCCTCTTTCCTTAGCCTGGTCAATTCATTGACTATTGCCAGGAAAGCTGAAAGCGTCTTTCCAGAGCCTGTTGGCGAGGAAATGAGGATGTTCTTTTTGTTGTGTATTGCTATCACTGAGTGCCTCTGCGCAGGAGTGAAGCTCTTGAACTTCTTCCTGAACCAATCTTGGATCTCAGGCTCCAGTATTTTGTATATTTCCCCGTCTTCGAAGGAGAATAGCGATTTTGTTATCATTGCGGTTCGCAGTCCTATTATGCGGGCAACTGTTTTTAACGGTTCCCAAAAATCAGCATATACTATGGGCAATAGGTTTAATGGTCAAAAAACAAGGTTAAAAAAGAAATTATTTCTTTAGGTAGATCTCGATTATCGAAACCCTGCTTACCCTTCCGTCCTCGCCTGTAAGCTCCTCAGTTCCAATCTTGACCTCCTTTATTGCAACGTCGTTCATATACCTGTTTTTCAGTATCTGAACAACGTCTATTGCCTTTGAGGTCAGCTTTCCCCTTGCCTTTACCGCTATTTCTGTCGCTCCATTGGTAAATTGGGTCAGCGCCGCAAGCACATATCCCATAGAGGGCTTCTTTCCAACGTATATCGTGTTGTCGTCTTTCCTAAGTACCGGCTGTGCTGCTGTTGTTTCTTCTGCCATCTTTGTTCACCTCTAGTGTCTGTTAATTGGCTTATTCCTCCTTGTATTTTAATACTTTTGCTTTTGTTTAATCTTCCAGCCGATGCTGCACTTCCTTGCTCTCAAGCTCCTTGAGAGCATCTGAACCGATCCATTTTGCGGTCTTTGACTCCATCTTCGACATTTCCATCGCTGTCTCCATTGCATAGGAATTGAGCAGCTTGTTCCTCTTCCCAATCTGCCTCAATGCCCAGTTGATCGCCTTCTTGACAATGTTCCTGTCGTCGCTTGACTGCTCCTTGATGATCTCCAAAAACCTCAGGAATCTCTTGTTGCTTCCCCTCTTGTCATGGACTGCCAAAACTGCCATGAGCACGAAGCCTGCCCTTTTGACAAATTCCTCTTCCCTTTCAGACGCCCATTCCTCTGCCTTGATATAGGCAAACCCTGTCTTGTAGAAAAGGTTCAAACAGACTTGGTCGCAAAGGTCCCATGAATTGAAATCCATCACCCATTGCTCCATCTGGTCTTCGTCAACCTGGTTTTCCTCGTCGACTATGCTTGCCAGTATCCTGGCCTCATGCTTCCCTGTCTTCCATAGTCCCAGGGCAAGCTCATGGCTCGGCTTTATGTCGTATTTCCCGTATTTCCTCAGCTCGTCCATGCTTATGCCAAAGGCATCGCTGGTGTTTATGCCGAAGCGGGCCATGCCCTCGAGGTTTTCCTTGCTTGCATGCTCCTGCATCCATTCTATTATGTACCTTACCTGCATTTTCCTCTGCATTTGTATCATTTGCCTAGTACTTGAAACCTTTTTAATAGGTTTGCAGTATCATTGGGCTGTGATTACGGCAAAGGGCCTTGTGATAAAAAACAAGGAAGACATCAGCAAAGCAGTGAATTTCGGGATAGGAAAGCTGAAGGAAGGGATCCTTCACCTTAGCCCCATTGAGGCTATCTATCTCTATGAGATAAAGAGGTTTGATGTTGATGATGTTGATGAGCTGTTTTTCTCAATTAGCTCGTCATTG
>JAPLWW010000038.1 GCA_026396375.1 Microcaldota archaeon
GTCATTGTAAAAGAAGTCGGGGAAGGCATAAGCAAGGGCGTAGCATTCAGGCTGGGAAAGATAGGCATCGAATGGATAGACATAGCAGGGTCAGGTGGCACAAGCTGGAGCAAGATAGAGTACATGAGGGGAGGGAAGCCCAAGGGATTTGAGGAATGGGGCATTCCCACGGCATTGTCTATAATCATGGCGTCCCCTTTTGCCAAAATTATTGCGACAGGGGGCATAAGGAGCGGAATAGACGGGGCAAAGTCATTTGTCTTGGGCGCTGACATGTTCGGGGCCGCGATGCCATTCATCAAGGCGCACTATGAAAAGAACCTCGATGAATTGATACAGGAATGGCTCACCCAGTTTAGGTATTCCATGTTCCTCACAGGTAGCAGGGACATCGGGGAGCTGAAGAATTCATCATACCTTTTGAGGGGCTGGCTCAAGGAGTACAATGACCAGATGAACTGAAATGAGGATCATTGCTTTTACAGCCATTATTCTTTTCCTTCTTGCCTGCGGATGCATAGACAACCAAGAAGCCCAGAGTTCCCTTTCTTCCGATGAATGCATCAATTACTCATCATACGGATCAGGGCTTGGCTTTGACACCACAAGGCTTGCAGGCTTCCAGGACCAAGCCTTGGATTGCATAAAAAATAACAGGAGCTTCGATTCAGGAAGGATGCTTGCAACCCTTGATTCCTTCAATTTGGGATTTGGCACAGGCATTCCCCAGATAGACAGGTTCAATCCTGTGCTTTCCAACAACCTTGCGATAAGGAGCAAGGCGATAAGGATGCTGGCAATGCGCAGGCTTAATGTTTCTTATGTCCCTGATTTTGGGCCATTGATGGAGGATATCCGCACCTATGGCTTAGAGTCCAATGGATACATGACTTGGTATGAGGGAAGCGGCTATATTGTCTATACCCTGAATGCAATCCATGAGCTTAACTCTGCTTTTGGAAACTCATCGCTTTTGGATTTCGAGGCAAAGTCAGGAAAATGGCTTAGCGACTTTTCTTTGCCCAACGGCGATCTTGCGCCAATAGCGGACACTGCGGTCGGATACAAATATTCGGAGCCAAGAATCAGGGAAGGCATTTTCTATAATGACCACGAGACTGCAGTGTTTTTTGGCAACGGAAGCGGATATCTTTTGGTAAGGCACCCTGTTGCAAATGCCAACGGCTCGACTGCAATCAGGAACAACCTTCACACCTCCTTTGACATGGGCTCAATATATCTATGGTACAACGGAAGCTGGAGAATAAGGCCAAATGGCTATCCTGGATATTCAATCAAGGTAGGGGAAAAGCTTGGAACAAAATATGACTGGAACATCCAGTCGGCTGATAAGATAGGTGCTGATTTTGAGCAATGGGACCTCAATTCAGGCAACGTTTTAGGATATTTCAATTCATGGAGATACCTCACGGTTGCGGAGTTCCCTGAAGATTACATAACAATGGCAGAATATCCCAACAGGTATGAAATTTTATTCAAGTACAGGCTAAACACCGGGCCGAACGGAGATTTTGAGAATTATTCAAGGAACGTTACAGTGTTCAAGAACAGCAAGAGGATTGAGGTGATTGACTACTGCAACTGCAACAGCTCTTCGTCATATCTCCTTGTTTCTGATGATGTTTCGGTGTCCTCCAATGGCACGGTTTCATACAGCTATGGCAAATGGTCCCCCGGATTGGGAAAAGTAGAATCTTCAAAGAGGCTCAATGTATCAGGAAACGGAACAATTGACTATATTATAGAATGGGAATGACTGATTATTTTTTCTAGTTTTTGGGTGAAGCCTTTTTTCCAAAAAGGCTCCTTTCAATGTCCTTCTTCATGCTATCTAACGTAAACATTATCTCAGTCCCGTCAAACAGATCAAGTATCTTAGGATCATCAACGGCATGCCTTGCGAGCTTTTCTATCATCAGGTCATCCGTCATGTGGTTTTCCAGGAACATCTTCCTGTATTCCTCCTTTGTAAGGAATCTTCCGCTTGGCTTTCCCTCATAAATTTCAACATCTCCAGCCAATGATTTCGCCTTCTCGATATCTTTTTTATCAACTATGATGTCAATGTCGTTCGGCTTTATCCTGTAGCCATTAAGCAATAAGGCGTAGCTTCCGACAATGGTGTATTTGATTTTATTATTATCAAGCTCCTTGAGTTTTTCCTCCATTCATTTCGCCTCTACCCAGCCTTGGTTTGTCTCCTTTTGCTTGTCATAGACAACCCCTATGTGGCAAACCAGGCATCTGTACCAACAGTATTTCTTCCCGTTTTTCTCGACAACAGTCACAACGTTCATCGCACCGTGCTTCTTGCAGAATGGGGCGTTGAACTTTCCATCCATTGAAAAGGACCTGTCCTTGAAAGCGCCCCTGTCCATGGGAATCCTGTATATCATGCTCTTCTAATTTCCCATATACCATTAAAAACATTTGTGTCAAAATCTAAGGTAAGGTGTGCAGAACATGAGAGGCATGATCGTAATAATCGCAATAGCGGCAGTATTCCTTTTTTCATTCGGATGCATCGAAGGAGGATGCACAACCAGCGCAGAATGCAAGACCTGGCAGATGTGCAACGAGACAAAGAACGCATGCGTGCCAAAGGCAGGCTACTGCATATCCTCCACTGATTGCTCCTCATGGCAAAGCTGCGACGGAAGGACGCATCTCTGCGTTGCAAAGGACGGAATGTGCTCAAAGGACGCGGATTGCTCGCTTTGGGAGTCATGCAACACCACAACAAACAAGTGCATTCTTTTACCGGATAAATGCGATTCCGACACTGACTGCTCAAGCACTTTGATGGGATGCGAAATCAAGACTCATTCATGCATTGTAAAGGCAGGATTGTGCAAGAGCGACTTCAACTGCAATTCCTGGGAAGCGTGCAACCTTACGCTGGAGAAATGCATACCTGTCCTGGGAAAATGCAATTCCGACGGCGACTGCAAGTCCTGGGAGGCATGCACACTGAAGACGCACCTTTGCGCGGCAAAGGCAGGCTTCTGCAACACGGACGAGGAATGCAACGCCTGGAACTACTGCAACACTGCAACAAGGAAATGCGTCTCAAAGGCAGGGTTCTGCAATCTCAACTATGAGTGCAACGACTGGGAGTTCTGCAGCTCAAAGAAGCACATATGCGTCAACAGGAACGGCAAGTGCGACACCAATGCCAATTGCGAGGACTGGCAGTACTGCAACGGCGTGAACAACACATGCATGCCAAGGGCCGGAAAGTGCGCGGTTGACAGCGACTGCCCGAAGGGAACAACCTGCAACTCACTGATCAACACATGCCAATGAAATTAAGCAGGGAAGCCATTGACCTGATCATTGCAATCTTAATTTCCTTGGCCTCATTTGCCATTTTTCTTTTTATCCCCAGCAACTGGTTTGCAGGGCCTTTGGGGATCATTGGCTATCTTGCGGGATTTTTCCTTGCCTTGGTAAGCTCTGCAACTATTTTGTTGCCAGGGACAATCCTTCCAACCATAGCAGCAATGGGGCTTTACTACAACCCTGCTGTTTTGGGCCTGCTCTGCGGTTTGGGAAGCGCGCTTGGCGAGCTTACAGGCTACTATTTGGGCTATTACGGAAGGTCAACCTTCCACATAAACGGCAGCATCCCTGAGTTTGAGAGGCAGAAGAAATGGCTCCAGGAGTTCGAGTTTGTATTCTTATTCATAGTGGCATGCATACCAAACCCCTTCTTTGACATAGCCGGAATAGCAGCGGGAACCTTAAAAATCCCGGTTTGGAGGTTTTTCCTTCCTGTATTCATAGGAAAGGCCATAAAATACGGTCTTACCGCCTATCTGGGATTGTCCATCTGGAACTGGGCCATAGGGGCATAATAATCATTTTTAAACACTTCTATACACATTATATACCATGCAAATCCCAAAATTAGCATCTTCGCAGGCTCATCCTTTAGGCTTCCATAAGGCCCATCCGGCCAAGCGGGACCGAGACCCTCTAGTGGGTGGTCAAAATCCCAGATCTCAGAAGCAGCAGGCCGATCTTGAAACTCAGCTGATAAAGGTGGACTTTGAGCCCAGGGAGTCCAAGGCACCCTTGGTAATCCAACATGCATCTTCGCAGGCTCATCATAAGGCAGCCCATCCAGCCAAGCGGGACCAAGAGCCTCCATCGGATCAGAATGCCCGATCCCTTAGCCATGCCGATCTTGAAACCCAGCTGCTTAAGCCGGACTTCGAGCCAAGGGTAATCAGGTCAGCAAGCGATCTCAGGTCATTAAGGGATGATCCTAAATACAAGGATGCCATCATGCTTTCCCAGTCAATTTCGGAAACAAGGGCGCATGAAAGGGATGATAGGGAATGGACAAGATACCTCCACGATAAGCTGGCGAGATTGGAGGTCATATCCGATAAATTCTCCTATGCCCAGAAGACAAAGGCCAAATTTTTCAATGGCATGGTGATACTTGCGCGCAGGGTCAGCACCGATTTCCAGCATGAGCCAAAATTCAACGACCTGATCAAATTACTGGACATCATCGACAAAAAGAACCCTGTTGCCAGCGAAAGCGACAAAAGGCTGAAGATAGCCACGCTGAACACAGTCTCGGACATAGCGATGAACGACACCTTCGAGCCTTACATGATTTCGAAGATGATCGAGATTGCCGACGAGGCAGAGAATGCCTCGGACCTCATAAACAGGCTCAGGATATTTGAAAGCTACCTTGACAAGAGGGAGAACACGGTGAGCAAGCTGTACAAGACATTCCTTGCGTTCGGGGTCATCTGCGGATACATAAAGAAGGAGGTCAACCTGTTCATAGGCAGCAAGTCCAGGGATCCAGTGTCCGATTTTGAAAACAGGGAGCAGTTCAAGGAGAAGCTCAAGGGGCTCAACAAGATGATCTCCGACCTGATAGAAAAGCTGTGAGCGCTTGAGCGCTTCGGCCAATCAGGAGATCTAATCTGTCCGGGACAAAGTTTTAAAAATTGAATCTCAGCTATTTATCAGAATAAGGCCAAGGTAGCTCAGTTGGCTTAGAGCGCTAGACTCATAAAAGTTTGTTTTATGAGTGCTGAGCCCTCGCGCGAGGGCGATGATATTTACGCTTTGGGTTATCTAGAGGTCGGGGGTTCGATCCCCCCCCTTGGCTTAGCCCCTTTCTTTTTTGCGAAAAAAGAAAGCCGTCTACGGTAAAGAAAAAAGCATTTGAAAAGAAAAAACTACATTTGCACGGGGCCCAGGTAAAAGCGTCAACGGAAAAACCCTTCTTTTTAGAAAAAAGAAAAACTATATTAGATAACAAAAATGGTTTCAGCTTAATTTTTATTCCCTTTGCCTCTCAAGAAATGCATGCAGCAAAGGAAGCCGCTCAAGAAAAATCTTCAGGCAAGGAAACAATCCAAACCCAAAGCTGACATCCTGCCAAGCGAGAGGCCGATACCCTACGTAGATCGGCAGCAGCTCAACAAGGCGCTTTTCCATGCATCTCTGACACGCAATAATGCTGAAATAATGAGGCTCATAAAGGCAGGAGCCGGCATTGATGCAACGGACAAAAAGGGCAGGACAGCTCTCATGTACGCTGCACACGACGGAAACATTGAAATCTGCAAGTTTCTTCTTGAAAAGAACGCAAATGTCACTGCAGGGGACAATCGCGGCAAGACAGTTCTTATGTACGCTGCAAACGGCGGGCACACGGAAACCTGCGGGTTTCTCCTTGAACACGATGCAAATGCCATGGCAAAAGACAATAATGACTGGACTGCATTCAAGTACGCCTCATTCATGGATCGCACTAAAACAGCCAAATTCCTCAAATCAATGGAATTGCTTGAGGCGGCATTTGGAAATAAAACGGCAATTGCCATTTTGAAATCCTTCGGCAAGTGCGTTTCCTCCTGACTAATCCCTTTCCAGCTATTGGCGTTGCGGCCAAATCTGGATAACAGGCATCTCGATTAAGGTTAAAAATACTATCCTTCAATATATAGCTTATATGGGAGACATGGATTTCTTCGTTGATTACATCTACAGGAAGCACAAGGACGAGTTGACAGATAGGGAAAATCCTGAAGACGAGAAAGTGACAAAAGAAAGGATAGAGCTCTTCTTAAATAAGCAGAGAAAGGCGGTGGAAAGCGCGAACTTCAACATTACAGGCAAGCGCGAGCCTCCCAAAAGGGGAGATCATGCAAGCAACGCATACAGCCAGCTGGACAAGGTATTTGTCGACAACGGCAGGAGCATGATCAATGAAGTCATTAATACCAAGACACAATCAGAGCTTGCGGAAATTGCAAAAGCCAATAAAGATGCAGAAGAAGCCGAGAAGGCGGAGGCGGAAAAGCCCAAGCTTTCCGCAAGGACAATCCCCAAGCCGATGTTCTCAGACCTGTCAGCACTGGGCCAGGGAGCTAGCGTTCAGAAGTCAAACAAGGACCTTTCCAATCTCGCGGACGAGTACAAAAGCAAAGGATATGATGCAGAAGCCCAGCCCCATTTTTCAGAGTCAGGAAACTTGTCCATGAGCGTTGTTGTGAACAAGGGAAACGATGGAATTGCAAAGATATCAAACAAGGAGGACGGCAGCTTCCAGGTAACCGATCTGACTGCGCGGGCCTCTGAGATAAGCGGCGCCATGAACAAAACGCAGGCAGAAATGAAACCCGCAACAGCGTCATTCGGCACTTTCAGCGAGGCCAAGAAATTTCTTGATGAAACGGTGAAAAGGAATACCGATACCCTTGAAACCCAGCAGAAAAAGCCTGAGCAGAAAAAGCCCGATAAGATCACAGGCTAGGAAAAATCAGTCTTTTTATACTCTTTCCTTTATCCCCATGTTATGGCAAGCATAGACAACTGCATAAAATGCGGGGCAAAGAAGGGCTCAAAGCCATTCATAGGATTGCTCTGCATTGACTGCTACACTCCCAAGATAGAGGTTCCAAGCTCGCTGTCCTTCGAGTTCTGCGGAAAGTGCAATAAGGTCCAGCAGGGCAGGGACTGGAAAAACATAAGCTGGAAGGAGCTTGGGGACCAGTTCGGGAGGAAGATAAAGGGAAAGGACGCGCTTGATTCCTATGTTGACATTGAAAAGTCAGAGGCGGTTGTCAATCTCCAGACAGACCAGGGAAAGTTCCCGCTCAAGTTCCCATTAAGGATAAACAAATTGAAGGGCCTTTGCGACGACTGCAGGAAGATGTCAGGGGGATATTTCGAGGCAATAATCCAGCTCAGGGGAAGGCCCGAAAGGGTAAGGAGATGGAAAAAGGAGCTTTCCGAAGAGCTTGTCAAATACACGTTCATAGCCGGGATCGAGGATCTCAAGGAAGGGGTGGACATCAAGGTGGGCTCATCAAAGCAGGCATTATCCCTGATAAAGGACCTTGGGCTCAGCGACTATAAGATAAGCAAGAAGCTCTGGGGATTAAAGCAGGGAAAGAGGGTCTATAGGACAACCTTTGCCTTGAGGTTCGACTAGATTCTGTCAAAAGAGGTTCAGGGTCTCAACCTTTCTTTCTAGTCATAAATGTTTTTCCTGTGCCCTATCTTGAGAACAAGGATCATCAGCCTTTCCTTCTCCATGTCGAAAATAACCCTGTAGTCTCCTACCCTGAATCTGTATCCGCGCATTCCAGTAAGCTTCTTTATGTCGCATGATTCAGGCCTGATCCTCAACCTCTCCAACGCAGTAATTATCCTTTCCCTGATGTCCTTTTCTAGCTTTTCCAGCTGTTTAAGGGCTTCAGGGGAGTATATCAGCTCGTACATTCAGAAACCCAGTCTCTTTTTCACCTGCTCGTGAGTGTAGAATTTCCCTGCCTTTATGTCTTTCCTTGCCTGCTCAATATCCTTCTTTGTCTCTTCATTTAGCTCCAAGGAGTCCTCCACCAGGTTCCAGATAACTTCTTCATAGCTTTCCTTGTCATATTGCTTCCTCTTCTTTAAGGTTCTTACAAGGTCTTCGCTTACCTGTATTGTTGTTGCCATAGTGACTATATAATTGGCAATAGTATAAAAACGTTCTGGTTTCTTATCTTTATAATCGAATATTGCGTCCAGAACTGGCTTTTTGCATTTGGCAAGCCCCTTTTCTTAGAAAGAAAAGTAATTATTCTTTTGCCTCAGCCCAAAGCTCGCAGAATAGCTTTCTGTAATCGCTTGCCATCTGCATTGAACGCACGAGCACGCATATGGGCTTGTCAGCAAGGTGCATGAACAGTACGTAATCGTTGAGTATGTTTATCCCTTCAGGACAGATTTTGATAAACTTC
>JAPLWW010000048.1 GCA_026396375.1 Microcaldota archaeon
TGCACCATTGATCTTATGATGAGCTAATCCGGCAATTTCTGAGGATATCTCGCTTTCCGATGTTTTTATTTTCTTCTCCAATTCTTTAGCTTCTTCAACATCGTCCAAACTCCGATTAACCCCTATCTGTACCCCTGGCACACCGAGTTTTCCCATATCTAATGTAGGGACAAGATTCTTTATCGTGAACGAGTATCCGGGATTGTCCTTTCTGAGTCGGTCCAGAAGGGCTGCCTGGGCTTCAGGGCTCTGCAGGTGTTGATACATCTGCTCATTGATCATAATAGTTGTACCGGTGATCTTATTGTGAAGAGCTAGGTCGGAGCCAACTTGTGAGGATATCTTGCTTTCCGATTTCCTGATCGTCTTTTCGAATGCACTTGATTCCTCAGCACGATTCAATTCTTTTTGGGCCATAATATACTATTGTTCAATCTATTTTTAATCCTTTATCCTGTCTAATAAAAAGAGAGCGAGCACTCCCGGTAACTTTAATCAGTTCGCGTACTTCTTAGCTGCGGATCCGCTATCTGTACATGTCCCCTCCCTTGAACGGGGAGGATTTTATCTCGGTTTCCTTCACGCTCTGGCTCATCTCCTTTGCCTCCCTGTCCAGCTCGCTTGTCTTTATCGGAAGGTCAATTAGCTTTGACAGTGACTTCAAAACATTGCTGCTTGCCTTCGGGTCAGAGAAATCCGCGTTCGCCTCCGCAAGTAGCGTTATGGCGTCAATCCCCTTCATGGATGTTTCCATTATCAACAAAGCAGTGACTCCAGTCGTTGCTCCTTCCTTTATGCTTTCCCCCACTTTCTTTGTTTCGCAGAACGCCCTTGCGCTTTCTGTCGATGGAATATAATAAATTCCGTCCTTCTTCTCCCCAAGGGAGATCCCTCCAAGCACAATCATCATCTCGCCCTTGAGGTCCTTGTACAGCGTCAATATCGCGTCAGAAACGCTCTGGGAAAGGTTCATTGGTATGCTCATCTCCGAAAGGACAGCCACCATGTTGTATTTCTCCGAAGCCAGGATCCTCAAAGGGGGCAGGGCCTTGAATTCATGGATGGCCACAACAGGCGCGAACCTGCTGCTCCTTATTGTCCCCACAAACTCGAATTCCAGGTTGGAGACAAGGTAGGCAAGCGATATGCTTCCAACAAGGCCGACTGTTGGGAAGCCTATTATGAATTTCGGGTTTTTCAGGCCCATTTTCCTTATGTCCTTGTAGAATATGACACTGATGTTTTCCGCCATGATCCCTGATTATAGAGAAAAGCTTTAATAACCTCCTTGAAATCTTCTATTATGCAACAAACAGACATCGAAAAAAGGAAGGAGCAGCACATAAAAAACTCCCTCAAGCCCGAGTCCCAATATGAAAAGACAACCGGCCTTGAGCTTGTTGAGCTGATCTACAATTCGCTTCCTGAATTTGACTATGACAAGATAAGCACCAAGGCAAAATTCCTTGGAAAAACCTTTGACCATCCGCTTTACATATCTGCAATGACAGGAGGCTTCGGGGCTGCTAGGGAAATCAACCTTGCCTTTGCCGAGATGTCCGAGAAATACAGGATACCTATGGGATTGGGAAGCCAGAGGGCAATGGTTGAAAACCCAAAACTGAAGGAAACCTATTATGTGAAAAAGGAATATCCTAATGCTTTCGTGATAGGAAACATCGGAGGAATACAGCTGAAAAGATACGGGACAAAAAAGGTGGCTGACGCCATCTCCACTGTTGAGGCTGATGCCATAGCAGTTCATTTGAATCCTCTCCAGGAGATGATCCAGCCGGAAGGGGACAGGGACTGGAGCGGAGTCTATGACAAGATAGCCGAGCTCAAGCAGGACTCAAGCGTTCCGGTCATTGTAAAG
>JAPLWW010000020.1 GCA_026396375.1 Microcaldota archaeon
TCCCTTGTAGATCATCATTGAGGCAATGTCCAGATGGACCCAGTTTATGCCTTTTCCAACGAAATTCTCAATGAACTTTGCCCCTGTTATCGAACTTGCCTCGCCTTCTGAGGTGCTGGTATTCCTGATATCGGTTACAGATCCCTTAATCAGGTCTCCATACTCCTTCCACATCGGCAATCTCCAGACTCTTTCGTTTGTCTCGTATCCTGCCTTTTCCAGTATTGAGGAAGTATGGTTATCATTTGAGAACAACCCTATCGCAAACCTTCCGACAACAACGTTGATTGCCCCTGTCAAAGTCGCATAGTCTATTATCAAATCCGGCTTTATCTTCTCTGATGCATAATGGACGCAGTCGCCAAGGACTAATCTTCCTTCTGCGTCGGTGTGGTAAATCTCCACTGTCTTTCCGCTCATCATTTTTATTATGTCGTTTATCTTGTATGCTGTTCCGTCCGGCATATTTTCAGTCAATCCCAAGACTCCATGAATCTCAAAAGGCAATTTCAATTGCGCTGCAGCCTTCAATATTCCAAGCACAACGCATGCCCCGCTCTTGTCCATGTGCATTGTTTCCATGAATTTTGATGGTTTGGTGTTGATGCCTCCGGAATCAAACGTCACTCCCTTTCCAACCAATGCTATTTTCTTTTTCTTTCCTCCTTTGTAAATTAAGTGCACAAGATAAGGATGGTTCGGGCTTCCCTCTCCAACCGCAAGGATTCCATTGGCTCCCATTTTCTTCAATTCTTGCTTGTCAAAAACCTTGGTATCAAGGTTAAATTCATCTGCCAATTTCCTTGCCTCCTTCATCATGAATTCCGGAGTCGCGATGTTGGGAGGAAGGTTGACCAATCTTCTTGCGTAGTTCTGCGCTTCGCAGACTATTATTGCCTCCTGCAGTTCCCTATGGAGCTTCGCGGATTTCTTAGCAACGAGAGTCAATTCTATTTTTACATCTTTCTTGTCATCCTTGTCCTTTGTCTTGAAGTCATTGAACTCAAAGTCTGAAAGTATCGCCCCCTCTGCGGCAAGCACTGCCTGCTTTTCAGGGTTCAGGATCTTCCTGTCTATTATTATGGATAATTTTTCCATCTTCCTTGCCTTTGCCCATTTCACTGCCGTTGCAGAGGCTTTCCTTATGTCATCATCGGCAAGCTCCTCATTTTTTCCAAGGCCGATGAACAATAATATGTTTCCGTTTTCATTGTAGGCGCATGTTTCCAGAAAGTCAGCCTTGAAAAGGCCTTTTTTCATTGCGTCAGAAATCTGCTTCTGCTGATTCTTTTCATTGCTGAAAGCAAAATAAGCTATTACCCCTTCAGGCTTCTGTTCCAGTTTTATTTCCATGTTTTTCACCTTCTTTCCCCGTACTCCCTCATGAATGCCTTAAAGTCCTCCAGCATGGCCGGAGTGATTGAAGGCCTCCTTGATTGTATCTTTGAAATAACGTCCTCTGTCCTCAATTTTGGAAGATTTCCCTTGATTTTCTGCTTTGCCACATTTATCTTCACGTCCGAGCATATTGACTTTATGTCCGCAGCCGAGAAATCCTGGCTCGCCTTTGCAAGATCTTCCATATCTATCCCTTTCTCAAAAGGGGAAAGGTACATCTTGAAAAGGTCCTTCCTTGCCTTAAGGTCTTGAGGTTCAATATAAATTATCTTGTCAAACCTTCCGGGCCTGAGCAATGCAGGGTCAACCATCTGGGGCATGTTTGTCGCGCCGATTACCATGATATTCTTGTTTGTCTTTACCCCGTCCATCTCCTGCAATAATTGGCCAATCAGCATGTCAGAGGATCCCCTTACTGGGGCTATTGTCTCAAGCTCGTCTATGAAAACTATTGAAGGGGGATTCTCCCTTGCCCTGTTGAAGACTATCTTCATCTCCTCTGATGCGGCGGAGTATCCCTTCTTCATCAGGTCCGCTCCGCTGATCAGCAGTATCGGAATCTGGAACTCCCCTGCGGCCGCCTTTGCAAGGTATGTCTTACCTGTGCCTGGAGGCCCGAAAAGCAGGATCCCCTTCGGCACCTCTATCTTGTATTCCTTGATAAGCTCAGGATGCTTGATCGGCAGTTCCAATGACTGCTTGAGGTCCTCCTTTATCTCCTCCATTCCCACAACATCTGCAAATGTTATTGCCCCCTCCTTCTTTTCCTCCTTCTTCCTTTTCCTCTCGAAATCATACTTGAATTTCTCATAGCCCTCAAGGTCGCTTATTGAAGTGGAAGGCCTTATTGTCTTTATCACGTCAAGAAGGTCCTGCTGGACTAGGGGCTCGATGTCCCCTTTCGGGGCCTCGTCCTCATTGAACCTGGAGGTTATCTTTGAGATGATCTTTTCCTTTGCCTCGTTCACAACCAAAGCTATATCGGCTCCTGAAAACCTTTCAGTCTCGTTTGCCAATTCCTCTAGATCATTGTCGTCAATTGAAGTCGGCAGATTCTTCAGCTTTACCTTGAAGATTTCCTTCCTTCCGTGCTTGTCCGGAAGGGGCATGTAGATTATCTTGTCTATCCTTCCGGGCCTGATCAATGCAGAATCCAAAAGATGGGGAACGTTCGTTATTGCAACGAAAATCACATTCTTTTTTGAGCCCATTCCGTCCAGCTCCTGGAGAACGGTATTGAGGACCCTTGAGGTGACATGGTCCTCGCTGGACCTTTTTTTGCCTATGGAATCTATCTCGTCAAAAACCAGGATGCACGGGGAGTTTTTCCTTGCGTCCTTGAACAGCTTGGATATTGACTTCTCGGTCTCGCCATAAAGGGAATTCAGCAGCTCTGAAGTCTGGATATACATTATCTTGTAGTTTATCTTCTTTGCCAGGGCCTTCATCAAAAATGTCTTACCGGTACCTGGAGGGCCGAAAAGAAGGAATCCCTTAGGGGGCTTTATCCCGTATTCAAAGGCCACTTCAGGATGCTTCAGAGGCAAAACTATGGAATTGTATATCTCCTTTTTTGTCTCATCATAGTTTCCAAAATCCTCGAAAGATGCGATATCCGAACTTAGGGAAAGGTCATGGACAGCGCTCCCGAATTTCCTTTCCCCTTCCTCCCTTTTTATTTCAGATTCCCTGAACGCAACGATCCTGTAATTCATGAGAATTTGCGCTATGAGTATCGTTGCAAAAATATATACCGGCATCTCCCACCTGTAAGGAACGTTGTCCAAGGCATATATCATGATATAAAGCAGGGGCATTGTGAGTATCAGCAAAAACGGGGGATTTATCGGAAGCTTCGGCAATTTTATGAATGGCATCCCTGTAAGGGAAACTGCAAAATATATCACCAGTGCCCAGGAAATTGCCTGCAACAGTCCAGTGTCGCTGAAGCAGATCAGCACCAGGTTCGCCCAAAGCTTTCCGAAGGTATCCCCCAGTCCCAGCGATGCCCCGAAATCAACCATGTTTGAGATTGACTTTGAAAAGGACCTCGCAAAATCAATGGGATTGAACTGTATGTCCCCCCTTTTCATGTTGTCATCCTGGAGGAAATTGATGGATGGATTGAGGGGGAAGAATGCGCTGTTGAATGTCTCTCCCCACATTGAGCTGAACAATAATATCAGAAGAATGGTTACTATCGTGAACGGTATGCTTTCCTTTGACCCCAGATACATGCCTCCAAGAAGGAAAACCAATGAAACCAGTCCT
>JAPLWW010000062.1 GCA_026396375.1 Microcaldota archaeon
GGTGTTGCACTGGCTCAAGGATGTTTGGGACAGATGAGCCGGCCTCTGGGTAATGAGGCATATTGAAATCCCGAACTTCCTTCCTTCCCTTGCGATCCTCTCTATTTGCGCCTTTGTTACATTCTCCTTTTTCTCTGCCTTTTCAGGGGCAAAGTTGTGCGCCTCCTCGACAAAGATCACGACTGGAGGTATTATCCCCTTTCTCCTCAGCTCAAACAATTGTTTGATTATGAAATAACCTTTAACGACTGCTGACCTTGAGCTTTCCAAATCTGAAAAGTCAAAGACCAGCATCTTTCCCAGCTGAACCTTTGAAATCAGATCAGGAAACCTTTGTTTCCCTATCATTGACCTTTTTGAAATTGCGTTTATCCTCCTTCTTATCACGCCATAGCTGGATTTCTTAGACTTTGAGTCCTCGTTGTTCTCCAGCTCCTGGATGATGTTATGCAACGCAGACTCCTCCTGGGGAACCTTTTCAGCCATCTCCTTCTCATGGACTGCGGAAAATACGGAGTCAAAAAGGTCTTCCTGGGTTTCAGTAGTGTCTGGATAAAGCTCCCTTATTATGCCTGTTGAAAGGTCGGAAACCCCCATCCTTACGCTGCTCCCGAGTATCCTTTCTGATTTGCTCCCGAAAGTCTTGTCATCAACAAAATCAGCATACTCCCCGTGCATGTCCAAGACAACGACAGCAGGAGAATTATCATTGGATAACAGCTCCTCAAGCATGACTTTCGTGAGGTAGCTTTTTCCTGCCCCGCTCATCGCAAGGATAGCCATGTGCTTCTGGAACATTCTTTCAACATTGAAATTCACGTCCAGCTCATGGATGTCTATCTTCCCAAGCCCTATCCCCTTTTCCTCAAACCCGAAAAATCCCTTGAGCATGGAGTTGTCAGCTATGAAAACCTCAGTGCCGGGAGAAACCGAGGTAGTCGATCTCCTGAACCTTCCCTTTTCTATAATCCCAAAGATATCTACATCTGCTATGATGTTTTCGCCCTCAGCAATCGGATATGCGTCAGCCATGTTGCCTATCGCGCTTATGTCGTTCGCATCCGAGAAATAGATATTGAGCTTCCTTATCTCTGCTATCATGCCTATGGCAAACCTGTCATCAGAGATCTTTGCCTTGATGTACATGCCCCGATGGATGTTGGAATCCCTCTCTGCCATGAATGAGAATGAGTGGGTATTCGGCCTTTCCTGGTCGCTGATGGCAATTCCTAGCTTCATGAAATAGTTTATCCCATAATCGTTTAAGAACATATTGTTTACGTCGGATAATCCCATATTTTCTTTTGGTTGAACACTTTTCTTTTTTAAAAGAAAAGGGTCAACTTTAAAAAATGGAGAGAATAATGGTATTTTATGAAGGGACAGCTATCTGCGGAAATGATAATACTGGTTGTAGTGATACTGGCGATAGTCGCGATCGTGGCAAGCTCATTGATATCCTCGGCAAAGCAGACAAGCAGCGCTGTGACAACGACTACTACCACGATAACAGCGCACTTGAACTATACCTGCATAACAGACGATGACTGCAAGGAAATTCTAGGAAAGCCTGTATGCAAACTAGGGGAATGCAACGAAAAATGAAGGCCCAGGCCTCGGTTGAGTACCTGCTCTTATTCGCAATTAGCCTAGTTATACTGATTATAATAATGCAGGGCATATCCTCGCTTTTCGGGATGACCAAGAATTATGAGCAAAGAAGCCATTCCCTGATAGCCAAGGAGCTTTTCCTTTCAACAGCAAGGGACGTGTGCTATATAGGGAGCGGCACCTCATTGAGCATCCAGCTTCCCGACAGCGTTGAGATAAGCGGAACAAAAATGAACGGCTTTGGCTATGAAATTCCTTGTGCTATAGCTGAGGGGAACTACAGCGGAAAGATATTGGTGAAGAATACGGAAAACAGGATCACGGCAGCCTCGGTTGAGTGATACACTTTTAAACATTATTAGACATTAATTACATCATATGGAAATGACGAATGCCAGAAGACTAAATCCTAAGCCAAAGGCCAAATCAAGAAAACTTTCCGGAAATGGAAACATGCCAGAGGCAAGGATCATCGGAGGATTGCCTTTGGGGAACATGGGAAGCAGCAGCATGGTATTCAAAGGCATTGTTGAAGGCAGGGAAAAACCGGTTGCCCTGAAGATATCCAGGAACAGTTACATCGGAATCGAAAGGGTATGGGAAGATGAATTGGAAAACTCGATAAGATTGAGCAGGCTGCTGCCCAATGTGGCATCATACTATTCCATGGTAAATGTAATGGACTGGGGGAAAAATCCCGCATTTGCCATGGAGATCGTTTCCGGATTTCCCATCATTGACATAAACAGGGACTGCCTTGACCCAGGCAGGTTCAGGGGCCTGCTGAGCAGAAATGCCCTTGGCCAGCTGAAATACTCATTGAAGATCGCCTCCTCAAATAGATGGCACACGAACGATCTGCAGTACTTTGTCCTTCTGGAGGATCAGGCATTGAATGGAAAGGATTACAGAAGAGGGGACCTGATCCTGTTTGATTTCTGCAATTGGAGAAGGAAAAATGGAAGCGGCGCATTTGATTTCAATCTCCAGATCAAAAACCTGGAAAAGCTGGTTGATGACATAGAGAATATGCCCAGGAAATAAAAAAGATTAAAAAAATAAAGTCATATTTTCTTGTTCTCAAAGATCGTCTCAACGATTGCGCTGTATGCCGGCCTTGATAATAAAACTCCAAGCGAATAGGCGAAGATTGAGGAAACCGCAAAGCCCACCACTTCAACGATGTTCACGAAAAATAGCGGCATCATGGAAACGCAGGCAACCATGGCGTTGTTGTTGATTATGCTAAAGGCTCTTTGTATTGCGTCCTTTTTATCCTCCCTCCTGATAAGCTCGTCTGTTATGACTATCTGCGCGTCAACGCTGATTCCCGCTGATGCGATGATCCCTGCCATCGCCGGCAGGTCAATTGTAAATGATCCCACAATTGAAATGAGTATTATCAATTCAACTATGGTTATCACTGCCATGGGTATGACCAAGTCAAGCCTCCTGTACCTTAAGGACAGGAAAGCGATGACAAACGCTATGCTTGCAAGTATTGCTATGGCAGAGTAGTTGAGGAATTTTTCCCCTAGGGCTGATGGGATATATGTCTTGCTTCCGGCATTCAGCTTAACCGGGAATGCCCCTCCTTTCAATACTGATGTTATGAGCTTTGCTTCGGTGTCCGCATTGACTGCCCTTTCATTTCCATTCCCCTGGGCGCTTCCTGTAATTGTATAGCTCAGGGAAACTGCTCCCTTTGTTATGTCAGGGCTTAGGACAGGGGCGGATATCAGCCCTACTGCCTTCCATTGGTTAACAAAAATCATTGAGCCTTTTGAGAACTGCGGGTATAAGTCGGAATCCGAATATGTCAGCACCCTTGCCCCTTTTTCAGCCAAAGCGCTTGCCAAGTCCGAGTTTTCCTCCACAAGATAGGTTTTGTTCGTTATGTTTTCGTCTGAAACAACGACGTTTTCCTCGTATTCCATGGTTACTTTTCCAGCCTCGTTGTCCAATGCCTCGTCCAATGCGATTATGACATCGTCAAAGTCAGAGCTTATGTTGCTTGTTATGTTCTGCATCTTCGCCTTGTTCACTATTATTGTTGCTCCCGAAGGCATGTCCAGGTACATGTAAAGCGGATAGTTTCCCTTGCCCTGCACCTTGTTTGCAAAGTCCCTCGCTGCCTCGGGGGAAATCGAGAAGGCCACGCCCCAGTCTGCGCCATGCTGCGCAACGTAGGATGAAGGGATCTGGTATATCGTCCCTGGCAGTATGTCTGTTCCGCTTATCGCGATTTTTCCGTCAACCACACCGCTGTAAACTCCCTGGTGGGCAATCGTATCCTCTATCTTCTGCAGCGTTTGCTCGTTGTTGGAAGGAACCTCAATGAAGATCCTGTCGTTCCCGATTGCCTGCACCTGCACCTGCTCAAGGCCAAGCGCAGAGGTCCTTGTCTTCAGCTTGGAGACAATGTCCTGCATTATCTGGGTTGAAACCGCCTTGTCCAATGTGACAGGAATCCTTGTTCCTCCTGCAAAGTCTATGCCCCATTTTATCCCGTTCATCTGCATGTTCAGCAAAGCAAGAAGGAAAATCAATGCCAATGCGGTCAGTTTTATCCTCTTGTCATCCGATGAAATAGAAACATATCCGAATGAGATAAGGCTTATCAGCATAAGGAAATTGCTCACTGTCTTGTAGAAGTAAAGCCCTGCCAGGAAAAGGATGAATATTCCGAAAAGCGCGATGTATTTTTTGTCCATCTTGATCAACCCTTTTTGGAAAACCTCAACAGCATCACTCCGTTGATGCCCCAAGTTGCGAACAGATCACCTAAAAGGCCCAAAAGCATGGTTGACGCGATCTGGTAATACACTGGAATCTGCAGCGTCCATGAGATGTAGAAAAGCACCCCGAACGAGAGTATTCCTGATATTGTCATTAGCACTCCAGTGTGCATGGCTTTCCATGCGCTTTCCTCTGCAGTTTCATCCCTTGCCTTCTTCAGGATGTTTGTTGTGAGCAATATGTCAGTGTCCAATGAATACCCTATGAGGCCCAGCAAGGCAGAGAAGCTTGCCAAAGTCAATGGTATCTGGAACAATGCCATTAATCCAACTGAGATTGTTATGTCCGATGCCGCCCCTGTGAGCACGGCTATGCTCGGCCCTATGTTCCTGAAAAGGAAGAAAACCAAAATGATCGACAATATGGCTGACATTATCGCCGCATTTGTCGCCTTGCTGATTATGGAAAGGCTCAGTGTGGGGCTTATGGTCTGGAAACTGAAGCTTTCAGCTGAAACGTATTTTGTCAACGTATCCTTTATCCCGTTTTCATAATCCGTCCTTACCTGCTTGTACATCGAGTCAAACTGGGTAAGGTATTCCCTCGGATTCTTCACGGTCTTGTTGTAGGATAATCCCGACATCTCGCTTGACTTGTCCAAAATTGTCATGATTTCGTTGTAATCTGAATCATAGCTTTTGTTGTTCGCCATCTTGTAGGAAAGGTTCTCAACATAGACATTAAGGATATCCTTTATCGATTCAACATATTCTATCTCATTAGAGTTTGGGATCTCCGCCTCCAGCCTATATCCGTAGGGAGTCTGGAAATAATCTATTTTCACGTCAGCATACCCTTCAGACTTGAGCTTTTCCTGGATCACAACAGGATCGACGGACTGGTTGGTATCTACTATCACAAGGGTCCCTCCCTTGAATTCCACTCCGTATTTGAGGTTCCCGATGTTAAACAAGGAGAATACGATAAGCCCTAATGCTATTGCTGTGAATACCAGATACAGATTATTCTTGTATATGTTTGTTTCCATTTTTTATCTCCCGACATACGCCTCAATTGAAAGATATAAACCTTTCAATCAAATATATTCTAAAACCTATCTCCTTACCCAATCTTCCGAAAGGAAGGTTGGAGTGTCAAGGAAACCTTGGTTTCCTTACCATGCTCCTTCCGGGATAGCAGGCGCGTTTTTTTCGCCTGCTGGTTTTTGCGCGCACGCAAAACGGCAACGCACGAAGTGCGGCTGCCGGATTCGAACCCTCCGTGTCCAAATCCCTCCCTCCTAAAAAAGGAGGGGTGGAACTTCAGGGGAACCTTGGTTCCCATACAGTGCTCCTTCCGGGATTCGAACCCGGGTCGCTGGCTTGAAAGGCCAGAATCCTTGGCCGCTGGACGAAAGGAGCCCAAAACAGCGCTGTCTGCCTGGCTGTTAAGTATTCTTTACTCCTGAAAAAAGCTTTAAAAAGAGATCGGGAGTTCTTGAGGGAACTACCATAAATGAACGAAAAAACCAATATTTTTAACCCTTTCATAGCAAAAGGGTCAGTATGGCAGTACATCCTTACCACGTTGAGCTGAAAACCAACGTCAAAATGAGCCTTAACCCCAATGTGAAGATACTGTGGAGCATGAAGTACCTGGCTGCTCTGGCGATAGTCTTTCTGCTGTTCTATGCATTCGAGGTATTGACCAACAAATGGGACGAGTTCATAGCGCAGTATCTCCTTTACTTCATATTCATGCTGATATTCCTGACTTTCGTGTTCTTCTATTATATTGAATTGAAGTACAAGAGCTTCTATTACATGATTACAGAGAGCGAAATCATTTTCAGGAAAGGCATAATCAACACCGTAAAGAATGTGGTTCCGTTCAGGGACATACAGAACCTTAACATAGAAAAGAACATACTTGAAAGGATATTGGGGATCATAAACCTGAGGATCGAGACTGCAGGGGCAAATGCAGTGGAAAGCGAAATCATGATACCTGGAATCGAATACGACAATGAAGTTGTGGACAGGATAAGAAAAAGGATGGAGGAGATAAAGGGAAGCGGAAAGAAGCAGGAAGAGATAATGTTCGAGAACCAGGAGGCAAAATCCTTGCTGGACAATAAGGTTGAGAAGAGGATTGCAGAGATGGAATCCAGATATGATGCCCTTTCAAAGAAGATGGACAGGAAAGGAATAGATATAGAAAATGTGAAGGAAGAGATATCCTCAGTTGTCTCAGAATTGAAATCGATGCACCATCTGATAGGCAAGGTTTCCTCGTCCATCGAGGACACCAACATGAAGATGGACGCTTTGGGCAAGCTTATGGTTAAGAAAAGCATTCAGGAAAAGATGGCAAAGAAAAAGAAATGATTATAATACTTTGCATTGAAGGGTTATCCTATGGAACACAAGCATGAAAACAAGTATGTCAAGGCAAGAATCCTTTCAGCAAGGGCATTCGAGATAGCGGTTGACGCACCTATTAACATAAAGGCGGAGGGAAAGGAAAAGCCGATAGACGTCGCGATAAGGGAATATGATGAAGGCAAGGTTCCCCTGGAATACCACAGCGACTAAATTTTATTCACTATTTCCCTTGACTGTTCGTAATTAAGGCCAAACAGGATACCTATCAGCATCAGCTCCTCCTTTGTTTTTTGCTCAGAGGTTAGAGAAAACCTTATTGAGTATTTGATGAGGAAATTAATAAGCCTCCTTATCCTGCTGAGCTCCTTTGACTTCTCGATGCCTTCTTTGGATATCAGATTGTCAATGGAAACCAAGACTGTTATATTGCTGTTTTTTGATATCTTCGAGAGGATTCCCTCATTGAAGCTTTTGAGGACAACGAATCCCTTGTACTTGTCAATCAGGTTGGGGGCTGAATCCGTTATCTCGATGAAAGAAAGGTGTTGGCTCATTTCCTCTCATGCCTGAAGTAGGCTTCCTTTTTCTTTGACCTTCTCCTTTTGGCGTTGAGCCCCTTTACCATGTAGCCCCTGACCTTCTGCCCTGCCGAAGTCAGGCCCCTGAAGGCCCTTCCCTTCCTTGCCAATGCGTCATTCATGTAATCCGGGATGTTGGTGTTTCCCCTTTCCGCAAGGATTGACTCAAAGTACTTGTACTGCCCATCCTCCCCTACCCAATAGGAATTGAGCACTTCCATGTTCCTGTATGCCCTTGCAGCCTTTTCCTCTGCAATCATCCTCAATGACTTGTCAGGGGACGTGAACTGGTAGGACTTCCTTGACTTCCTCCCCTTTTTCATGGCAGGCCTTTTCCTCATGCCCTTTGACATTTTAACCCTGACTATGCAGATTCCGGGCTTTGCCTTGTATCCAAGGGTCCTTGCCCTTATGAGGTTGCTCGGCCTGTCAACCCTTACCACAGTCTCCTCCTTTCTCCAAAGGGCCAGCCTTCTCCTGTATTCTGAACTCCTTTCCCTGTATTGGTTGTTCAGCGTTTCCTTGATATATTTGTAAGCTCCCATTTTTTCAACACCTATTGCTCCTCTGACTTTATGATCATTATTGCCTCCGCGATGTCCCCCTTTGATTTCTCAAGGGCTTCAATCGCCTTTTCCCTGCTTATAGAGGCCTGCTCAGAAACCATCTTGATGTCCTCTTCGCTGTATGACATTTCCGAGACATTCCCTGTTATCTGGAACATCACCTGGCCCTTCATGTCCGTCTTTATGACTGAAGGGCTCCTTATGACGATGTTCTTCGAAGCTCCCTTGATTATTACCTCTGTTGCCTCTATTTCCTCTGTCCTTATGCCCATCTGCTTCATGACTTTTTCCATCTGCCTAGGGTCAAACATATTGAACACTCAGTTGAATGTCTCGTAAAGCTCCAGCTTCTTTATTACCAGATGGTCAATGGGGTTTATCTTGTTCAGTGCCCTTCCTACATCCGGTATGAACCTGTCCTCTATGATGTCCTTTATGAGTTCGTAGTACTGCTTCTTTGATGCCTCTGCCGCAACCAGGGAAACCAGCTCCTTCCTCAGGTTCTTCTTTACGACGTTTGAGACCTTGTCGCTTGTGACCAGCATTATCTTTATCCTCACTTTTTTGGCATCCTTCGTGTTTATGTCGATTACCTCGTGGATTACGCTTTTCCTTCTTCTTGCCAATGCCCTGAGGTAGCTGAACGCAAGGCTCATCCCTATCACTTCGGTGTTCGCATTCTTGTCATTGACATCTGTTATCCTGAACAGCACTTTTGTATACAATGATTCGGGCTTCATTTTCCCGGTTATCTCGACAAGCGCTATCGGGACTATCCTGTTGGATATGTTCACTGGATCGGATGAAATAAGCTCCCCAACTTTCTTGTGATCGAATGATGCCGGTGCTAAAATATCATACCATTCCTTTGTTTTCCACTTGTCAACTGCTTTTGTCTTCTTTTCCGCCATTTAGCATCACCTTACCAGCAAAGCCGCCGTGTCTGGGCTGTAGCTCCATCCCTTCTCGATCGCGTCCTTTCTTTTGTAGTATTTCGTTAGCCTGTTTATCTTTGCAACGATATGGTCGTACTTTACCTTGTTCTTAATGTCCTTCTTGTTCACCTTTAGGTGCGAATATAATCTCACTGCTTTCCTTATCAATTGCAGAATATCTTCTGGCATCTTTGAATAAAGATTCTCCTCCTTCAAAAACTTGACCATTGTCTTGCCTATCAGAAGCTTGAATGACGGGAGCGCATACTGATCCCTCAATATGATGCCTATTTCCGAGGATTTCATGCCCTGCTTTGCAAGCTTCCTGACTATCTCCTTTATGTCGTCTGGATTCGCATTTACCCATGAGGGCATTTCCTTGCTCTTTGCCCTTTTTCTTCCGCTTTTGCCGTGTTGTTTTGAATGTAATCGTGCCATCAATTTTCACCTTTATATCATCTAACGTTAAGATGGTATTATTCTCTTTATAGCATAGCTTTTAAACCCTTTTCATTGGCCTAGACTGGTTTTTCTTTACCGTAAATGATCAAATAGCTTCTTTTTGGTTGAACACTTTTTCTTGCAAGAAAAAGGGTCATTCAGAGAGAATAAACTCCATCTTTTTCTTGTCATGCAGTATTGAGTACCCGATCCTTTCAAGCTGGACGATTTCATCCTGCTTCAGTCCCTTTGCAGAGCTTTCCGCAACGCATTCTATGTTTTCAAGGCTGTTTTCATTGAATGAATCGTCGTCGTTGAGAAGGTTTCCTATCTTTATCAGGGATGCCTTTACTGCTCCTTTTTCAGGGACCCAGTGGATCTTTAATTTTGGCAGCTCCTTTGCCTCAACGGTTTCCAGGAGATTCTCCTTTTTGTTTGCCTTGACATTGGCAAAGTCCTTTAGCCTGAAGATTTCCCCGTCCTTTATGCTATCCCAGTCCTCCTGTTCGATATAGACCTTGTTTCCTATCTCCAGTTTCCTTTTTCCCATCTCTGAATTTGGGTTGTTTGAAAGCTCAACCTCAGTTTTATGGTCTCCTTTCAGCTCCAAGAGGATAGGGTTCCTGACAAGGAAAAGGTGCCTTGACGTTGAATCAAGAACCTGCCGGTTTTCCTTTATCAGGAAATCCCAGTCAACCTCCTTTTCCTGCTTTCCAATTCCAAACCTCAATGCGAAATTCTTTATTGCCTCCTGGCAGATTCCCCTTGTTTTTAGTCCTTGTATTGTCGGCAATCTAGGATCATTCCAGCCCCAGAGCTTGCCTGACTCAACCAATGGAACAAGGTGCCTTTTGCTTATCACGCTGTTCTTGATGTCCAATCTCGAGAAATGCACCAATGTTGGCTTTCTCATTCCTGTCAAATCAAGCATTTTGTAGTACAGCTCCTCCCTTAATTCATATTCCTTGCTTCTCATGGCATGGGTTATCCCTTCCCAGGAATCCATGAACGGGGCCTCAAAGTCATAGGTAGGCCACACAACGTATTTTTCCCCTTGCCTGTAATGAGGGGCGCTTATTATCCTGAACATTGTCGGATCCCTCATCACGCTGTTTGTCGCGCTTAAATCTGATTTCAGCAGAAGGACAATCTCGCCTTCGTTGAATTTGTTGCCCAGCATCTGGTCCCAAAGCTCAAGGTTTTCCTGCTTGGAATTCTCCCTTCCGCTGATTGTTGTGCCTTTTGCCCTTGCCTCCTTGATTTCCTCGATGGAAGCCTTTGTCGAATAGATAAACCCTTTTTCAATAAGGGATTTTGCAATGTCATAGATCTTTTTCATGCTGTCAGAGGTGTAGGATTCCTTTGCATATTTTACGCCTAGCCAGGACATCGCATCCTTCATGGCATCGACATACTCCTGCTTTTCCTTTTTCGGGTTTGTGTCATCGAATCTCAGAAGCATTTTTCCGTTGTAGTCGTTTGCAACCTCATACTCAAGGAACATCGCCTTGGCATGGCCGATGTGAGGATATCCGGAGGGCTCAGGAGCAAACCTGGTTATTACGCCTTCCTGGGGATTCGGGATGATGAACCTGTGCTCCTTGATTTTCTCAACTTTCGTAAAAGTGAAAGAGGAAAGCTCCTTTTCTATTTCCTCCTTTGATAATTTGTTGACTTCATCGACAATGGAAACCGCGATAGCCCTTATCTCGTTTGCCCTAGCCCTAAGATCAGCATTCTCCCCAAGCACCTTTCCGATGACTGAATTGAGGCTTGCCTTGCCGTAGTCTGAGGCATTCTTCAGGGAATATTTCCTTATGATTAAGCCTATGTCATCTCTCATAGAAGGAGGTTAAACAAAAAAATTTAAAAAAGAGATTAATTGGCTTATTAAACCGTGTTGCCACAGCTGAACGTATTGGTACCCATTGGAGAGGATGGCTGGAAAGTACCTGACATCAATATACTAAGCAGCCATGGTGCGATTACCCAAACCAGGACAGCTGTTATTGCCCCTATGGCAATGTTTGTAGCCCAGCCATGGAACTTCGCCCTTGACTCAGCGCCTCCCAATTGGCCCATTGCAAAAAGGATTGCTGAAGCAAGAATCAAATCCGAACACTAATAACGTTGCTAACAAAATCTTAAACTTGTTCATTTTCAATTCACCTTGTATTCATTTTCATTGGTTCCTTTTTAAAGTTTAATGTCCCTGCATAGACTGTATCTTCATAATCATTCATTAAGAATAACTTATATTAAGCAATTGCATTTATTTGTTAGGATTGAAAGAAATCTGAAGGGGGTTAAAGAAAAAATTTAAAAAAGAGATTAATTGGATTATTGAAGCGTGTTGCCACAGCTGAATGTAGTATAACTTCCTGTGGAAGTATCTGCCATCAGCAAACCAAGCAGCCATGGTGCGATTACCCAAACCAGGACAGCTGTTATTGCCCCTATGGCAATGTTTGTAGCCCAGCCATGGAACTTCGCCCTTGACTCAGCGCCTCCCAATTGGCCCATTGCAAAAAGGATTGCTGAAGCAAGAATATAGCAGATATTGCACGGCATTTACTGCAGAAGTTACTCCTGAAGGGTTTTGCGCAAATGCAAATCCGAACACTAATAACGTTGCTAACAAAATCTTAAACTTGTTCATTTTCAATTCACCTTGCCTTATAATGAAAACCAAGTGTTTAAAAGGTTTTTGATGATTGTCCTCGGTTAAAGGCCTCATATATCAAAAAGGACCTCTATTATCCACTCCTCGTTTTCCTGCTGGACCTTGAAGTTGTGGTAGGTGACCGCCTTCACGGGAGACGCGAAGCTGGTCTTCTTCCCTGAAAAGGAGAATTCTATTTTTTTATCGTCTATTGTCAGCCTTTTGGCCTTGCAGGGAAGAATGCCCTCTGAATCAATGAATGCATTGAAATTATCCAGAAGATTGAAGGCCAAGTCCTTGTCGTCAAGGCCTTCTGCGCTTGCAGTATATATAGCTGAAGATATCTCCTTGTCCTCGTTTATGTGCGCTATCAGGCCTTCCAATACAGAGAAAAGCGCATAGTTGAAGGTCCTTCCCTTCCCCCTTATGAAAAGGTCTGACTCATGGGGCAGATACTCGTACATAAAATAGTAAGCAGGAAGTTCAAAATAAAAGCTTTTGCTAAGTCACTTTTCAGAGTCCTGGAATAATAAGGCCATTAAGATGGAAATGCAGCTCTTTTTGGCTCTATTGATAATTCAGAGTCCTAAAATAATAGGTTAATAAGATGAATATATCTAATAGATAAAAGATGTAGCAGCAGTGGCTTTTCCCGCTCAGAAAGCAGTACTTGGACCACCGTGAAGAAGCTTGGCTTCCGTGTTCGGCATGGGAACGGGCAGAACCTTCTTCCTGTGGCCGCTACAAGACTAACTATAAAACAAAGGTTTTTAAAATTTATAGTTGACCCTAAAGACCCTTTTTTTGCCCTCTTTTGTCATTATATCGTCTGAAAGGATGTATTCCTTGCCAATAAGGGTCTTGATATGGTCCCTTACTGTCCTTGAAGCCATGGGCTCCATCCTCTTCTCAATGTCAGAGGATGTGGGAAAGGACATTGACTCTATAGATTCCATGACCTTTTTCTCGTCTTCAGAAAGCTTGGTTATGGTTTTGGATAGCATTGAAGAGACCAGATCCTCCTTTGCCCTGTCAACATCCTCCAGGGAAATTGCATTTTTGCCATCCCTATCCGCCTTTTTCGCGGAAAGCAGGAGCAGATAGATTGCAAGCCTCACATTGCCAAGATGCCTTGCCGCAAAGCCGGCTATTTTGCCGATGATCTCCTCGTTGAAAGTCCCTGGCATAAGCCCCTTCTTCGCCCTTTCAAGGATGATGTCCCTTATTTCCGAAGGGGAATATGGCTTGAACTCCATCCTTTTTGTTATCAGTGCGGGAAGCCTTGCGTCTGTCAATGACAAAAAACCCGGAACGTTTGTTATTGCGACAAATCCCATCTCTAAGCCTATCGTTTCCTTTGATTTCGCAATATAGTATAGGAAGTCCTTTTCCTTCAAACTGTCCGCCTCGTCTATTATGATGACAAGCCTTTTTTCCTTTTCTTTTATCCTTGATATTATTTCATCCGAGCCTATGCCCCTCCGAGGCATCATTATGCCCAAGGAATCCGCAACTCCTGAAAGGATAGATAGCTTTGAATTGGAAAGAAGCGAGTTGACGTAAATTGATTTTATCCCGTGATAGTTGGAAAAGCTCTGCATGATGTATTTCGCAACAGTCGTTTTTCCTGTTCCCGGAGGGCCGTAAACCACTGCCCTTAAGGGATAAGACCTTGAGAACATCTCAAGCTCCGAGGAAAGGTCCTTTATCTCCTTTTCCCTATGCAGAATGTCCGAAGGAAGATAGGAATCCTCGAATACTTCGGAATTCCTCAAGATAGAGCTTTCCATAATGTAAAAATAAATGAAAAAGGATTAAAGGCTATTTCTTTCCCTTAAGCTCCTTTGTCTTTGGCCTCAAATAAGTGTAATTGCACTTTCTGCACTTCTTCGCCCCTTTCGGGTTTCTTGCCTTGCACTTGAGGCAAATCATGACGTTCAACTCCCTGTCTGCTTCCGGAAACTTTCCCATAAATGTTCACCATTTTATTGTTACGAGTTTCCATTATATCCTCAAAACATTTAAAAGGATTGGCCAAGAAGTAAGTAATTCACGGGCCCGTAGCTCAGCCTGGCTAGAGCGGCGGACTTTTAATCCGTAGGTCAGGGGTTCAAATCCCCTCGGGCCCGATGTTTCTTTTACGTAGACGCTTTTCTTTCTTAAAGAAAAGGGCTTCCTCGGCAAGACACTAAAAGAAACATTTATATTCTCATATTATTAACAAATATGATCCTTATGAACGGAAAAACAGTAAGCCATGAGATAAGGGCGCTGGTGCCCATGAACACATTCAAGACCAGCCTGTCCATTATGGAGTATGCCATAAACAGAAGCGTCGCGAAGCAGCACATCGATAATGCGTCTTTGTTTATCAGAAAAGATACTGATAGGGCGATATCTGAACTTGACAGCGCGCTGAAGATAGATGGCAAGAATCCTGAAGCCCTCACCCTGATGGGAAAGGCGCTGATGAAAAAGAACATGATGGAGGAGGCATTGGATTATTTCACAAGGGCGATAGATGCAGACCCTAAAAACACAGACGCATACTCTTTGAGGGGCATGATAAGGCATATGCTTGGGGACAAGGAAGGCCTGAGTGAGGACATGGGGGCATGCTCAATAATAAAGGAAGGGAACAGCAGGGCACAGGGAAATATCTGACTTATTGAATTATGGAAAAAGGCTTTGCAAATATTATTATCAGGAAAAGGGCAACTAAATACTGGAGGATATAGAAAAACAATGGCCTCTGGCCTATATATTCTATGATTGGAATCGAGAAACCCTTGTTTTTTTCAGCGACAAGGAGGATTGCGCAGGCAAGCGCAGTGAAAAGGAAGGTGTATTGGTAATTTGGAATTACAAAAAAGAACATGCCTGCAAAAATCAATGAAACGAGAGGAGAAACGCCTTTCCTCATCCCAAAGCCAAGCGCAACTTGGGACAGGACAAGGGACATGGGATATTGGAGGAATGCTGCTGTAGGATCGATATTGAAAATCAGGGCCAAAGGAAGAAGGAAGATTATCCTTTCCCTTATCATTATATAAATAATAAATGAAAGCGCGAAGCTTGCAAGTATCTCAAGATCTCCCATCAGCGGAAAAACAATGGCATTGATGAAGACTGCAGCTATCGTTATCTCAAAAAACCTGCTGACAAGGCTTTCATCCTTCCTTCCGAAAAGGAAATATCCGAACAGGACCGCAAACAAAGGCTCGGCTATCCTTGTAAAGAACCTGGGGTCAAACATGGAAAACGAGGAATACCCGAGAAGGAAAAGTATATGGTCAACAAACATCACAAGTATCGCAAATCCCCTCACGACATCCATGCTCGCGATCCTTGCCATAAGGGAAAAAGGCGAGAATATGTTTTTAAACCCGGTTTC
>JAPLWW010000041.1 GCA_026396375.1 Microcaldota archaeon
TTCCTTATTTCGTTGGCCTTTTCCTTTACATTCGCAAACCATTCCTTTGAAAGCATCATCTCCACTGCATGGTCGCACCTGTCATGAACCTTGACGGAATGCTTCAATGGCTCATTTCCCTTAAGCATTGACTTTTCATCAAGGAAGTCGATTACTTTGGCTCTCGCATCCTTCACATTCAATCCGTCATAGAACGGGCTGTTGATTATCTTTCCTAGCTCAGTTATTCCCTGTATTATCGGAAGGTCATACCTTTTCTGCCACATGACATCCTGCTTGTCCCCGTATGTGCAGAGCATGACAGCTCCGCTTCCGAAGGACATGTCTACCTCGTCATCAGCTATTACCTTTACTTCCTTTCCAAAAGGGGTTTTCACTGTCTTTCCGACAATGCCTTTGTATCTCTCATCCTTTGGATGTACCATCAAAGCCACGCAGGCATGGAGGTATTCCGGCCTTGTGGATGCTACCATTATCTCCTTGTCTTGGTCAAAGAAAGGAAAGCTGTATATTGTCGTTTCCTCATCCTTGTCATTTGTCTCTGACTTTGCTATCGCGGACTTGCAGTGGGTGCACCAAAGCACAGGGAAATCCGCCCTGTAAACCTGCTTGTTTTTGTACATCTCTATGACCGACCTTTGGACCGCATCATGGTATTCAGGCGTCATTGTCACATATTCAAATGACCAGTCAGGTGAAAATCCTATAGACTTCATCTGCGCCCTCATCTTTGATATCATTTCCCAGCTGAATTCCACGCATTTCTGCCTGAATTCCTCCCTAGGCAATCTCCCGAATTTTTTCTCAACCTTGACTTCAGTGGGAAATCCCTGGGAATCCCATCCCTGGGGGTATAGAACCTCAAATCCCCTTAGCCTCTTGTATCTTGCGACAATGTCAAAATAGGTATAGGACAGTATATGCCCCATATGCAGGGTTCCGCTTGTGAACGGAGGGGGAGTGTCAATGGAGAATATCCTCTTTTTTCCGCTGAGAGCTACCTCCCTGTTGAACTTGTAGATGCTGTTTTCCTCCCAGAACTTCTGTATTTTCTCCTCTGTATCTCTGGCAAAATGCTTTTCCATAGGTTGCATTTTAGCATTTGCCTTTAAAAAAATACCTGAAAATAAGCAATCTGTAATCTAATACAAATAATAAATTAAAAGGAAGGGTTAGTCTTCCTCGTCTTCCTCAACATCCTCGTCGTCTTCATCCTCGTCTTCGAAGTCCTCGTCGAAATCCTCCTCGTCGAAGTCTTCATCATCCTCTTCGTCCTTGTCGTCTTCCTTGTCCTTGTTATCATCTTTTTTTCCTGGCATCAGTTTTTCACCCAGAATCATTTCAGCTAATGCCTTCTTTGGCATCACCCTTTTTATATTTTTCTGTTTTTTCCCGAAAGCTGGATTTTTATAGCAATCCGTCCACATTCCAGTATGCTTTACCTTTTTACCAAAAGCCAGAGAAAACGGCTAAAGTACCCTTTTGGCCCGATATTGAGGAAAGTTCCAAGGGGCCTCAGGGGATCAAGAATCATATCCATAGGGGACATAGCAACCCTAAGCCTGCTCAAGGGCAGGATAAGGCCTTTCCTTGCGGTCTTTGACTTCAGGACAAGGAGAAGAAAGCTAGATAAAAAAAGGAGGAAAACGCTTGAAAAGTCATTTGATTCCTTTTACTTAGCCAATAACCCCCCGGGGTTCCTTTCAAGTTCAGTGATAAAAATCGCAAAGGAGGCCATGAAAGATGGAGGCTCAGTAGTCATTGACGGCGAGGAGGATCTTACGCTCCTGGCATTCATGAAGTTTGCAAGAAAAGAGGATATTTTCATCTACGGCATGCCTGGCCTGGGCTTCTGCCTGGTTGAAGGCAAAAAAGGCAAGAGGATAGCTGAATCTTTCATCAAAAAAGCAAAAAGAGTGGCTTCTGCCCCTAGGGCAGAAAATCCATAATCATTATCCTCTATTTAGTCCTTTCCTTTGGAAACAACGATAACATCTCCGACTGATTTAACGCTGTTGTAGAGCACGCTTTTCTCCTTCATCGTCTCAAGGACCTTTTCCTTGGAGGCCGGCAAAGGCTCGAGAAGTATTCTTACAACTTTTCCCTCTTCAATATCTATTATGAACTCCTGTGCAGTTCCGAGGAACTTTCCGCTGTCAGTAAAGACATCCATTCCCATCATTTCCGAGATCGCCATGGTCATATTATACACCTAAGGCTATGAATTATGAAAATGTTTAAAAAGAAATAGGTTGTAGGTACAATCTACGTTGGCAATCCCGCCTTAGCTCAACGGTAGAGCATTCGGCTGTAGTTAGGAGCACTGTTAGATGGCAGTTACCGAAGGGTTGCTGGTTCAAATCCGGCAGGCGGGATATTTATCAATTTTCATACATATGCGATAAAGGTGCAAAAATGCTTGAAGCGGCGAAAATGTCCCTGAAGTCTGTTTTTACTAACTTCTTCTCGTTTGTATTCTACCTTTCATTCGGGATACTCTACATGATCCTGCTTTACAAGTACGCTCCAATAGAGGTAGTTTCTGATTATTTTTTGATTGTTTCATTGATTGCCATAAGCGGGCTTGCGCTTTCCAACATAATATCATTCAGCTGCAACTACCAGCTTCCGGAGGTTTACCACAAGAGCAGGAAGGAGGCGATGATGCTCATCTTCATTTCCGTTATCCTTTCAGGCCTGATCTCCGGGATTGTCGTTTTTGCCATAATGCAGCTGGGAATAATAAAAATAAGCATCATGGACAATCTGACACTGGCAGTCTATGTAATGTTCTACAACATTTCGATAAACTCGATCGGCTACCTGGGCAACATGCTCTGGATAAGGGAAAAGCTGATTTTTTCATCCATACAGCCCATATTCAGGTTTTTAGTCATTGGATATCTTGTTTTCCAGAACGGGTCCCTTTCCGGGCAGGACATAACGCTGTTCCTGTTTGCAGTCTCAGCATTCTATTTCATGGTACTTCTCTATATTTTTGCCAAGGAAGGCCTTGATTTCAGATACCTGAAGCAGGGGTATGGCTGGATGATGAAAGGCCTTTCAAACGGGCTTTGGTTTTATATAGACAATCTGGGGTCAACTCTGCTGAGCTCGATAGATTCATTCATGCTGGGGGCATTCAATTTAAAGGACAGGATAGCAGGCTACAATGCGGCCCTTGGGCCCTCGAAATACATCCAGACCGCAGTGCCCGGGAACATCGGAAGCGGGCTTTTTCCGGTATTGAGGTCAGGAAAGTTCAAGGAGGACAACAGCACCATAATAGAATATGGGGTAAAATGGACGATACTCCTGATCTATCCCCTCACCATAGCTGCGTTTCTTTTTGCGGACAGGATAATTGCGGTGCTTTCCCCGGGGTATATGGATTATGCCTATATCGCAAGGATAATCATCCTCGGATTTTTATTGACCCCCATCTCAATGACAATAAAGCAGATACTCCAGAGCGTAGGGAGGGCGAAGTTCGTTGCAACAACAACCCTCATGGCAGCCATTGTCAACATAATAATGAACCTGATATTCTTCTTTGTCTTCAACATGGGATATGTCGGCGTTGCAGTTGCGACCGCAATTTCAAATATGCTTATAGATATAATACTCATACGCTTCAGCAACATAATCTCATTGAAAACAGTT
>JAPLWW010000007.1 GCA_026396375.1 Microcaldota archaeon
AATGGCCAAGAACCTCCATCCCCTGCTTGATGCTCAGGTCAATGGAGTGCCCCTTTTCATACCCATATCTCCTGAAACCATTTATGCCGAAACAAGGAAGGACCTGGAGTCTTTCCTCAAGGCGGCTGAAAAAAGGAAGGCCCATTACGAAATCAAAAAGGACGATGAAAGCGTTGAAAAGATGGAAATCCTGATTGAAGACATCGGCAATGCGCTTGAAGGGAAGATGGTGACCTTGGAGGTGCCTTTGCCTGAGACATTCTGCATATTCATGACAGGGAACATGAGGAAGGAGCATGAGCAGCTGGGATTCGCTGAATCAACATGGAGAAGGGTCCAGCCAATAAGGTTCTCTTACCTTCCTCCTGAGCATATGGATATTTTCCTAACCGACCTTGAGAGAAAATACAAGGACTCCCAAAGATCTGAGCTGGGGGACAGCTTCCAGATGGTTGAGAAGGAGCTGGGGGAGAAGAGAACCCAGTTCATAAAGAACCTCAACCAGATATACAAAAAGTTTTACGACGAATACGTCCAGAATCCTGCCAGTTTCTCCAACAGGATGCTTCCCTCTTTGAGGAGCATGTCCTACGCATTGAGGTCATTCGACAGCTATTATGCGATGTCCCATATGGTAAAGGACGGCAAGGGATTCGATATAAAGTGCAAAAAGCTGTCATTGGAGTCAAGGACAATGATGGGGTCCTCATTCGCAAGCATTTCAAAGGAAGGGGAAAGGCTTTCAGATTCGCTCCCAACCCAGCAGGAGTTCGGGGAATTCCTTCTTGCTGCCATGGAACTGTCAACATTCATACCTGTCGGAAGCTTCACTGAGATAAGCGAGAAAAGGAGCAGCGAAGTCCAGATGATGCTCAACGAGAAGGGAAGGAACATCTTCATGGCAAGGGGCATCCTGGGCGGAAGGACAGCCCAGCCGGATGAGATGTTTTCTATCGCTTGGAAAGGACGAGTACGTATACTCAAAGCCGAATTTCATGTACCTGATGTACAGCCTTGCAAATTCGCTTTCGCACCAGAGGATGATATTTTTGGTCGGGGAAAGCCAAGCGGGAAAGTCAACCATAGTGGATATCTCAAGGAGGATCCTTGAGGAATCAGGCGATGTCAGGTACTTCAGCATTGACAACATGGAGGAATTCACGCTGAAAGACCCCAACATAGAGAAGGAATCAGGGGGGGAAAGGAAGGCCCTCAGGAAATCCCTGCTCAGGCAGATAGTCGACGAGTCGTCTGCCAACCAAGAAATAACCAGCATAATAAAGGTTGATGAAATCGACAAGCTCAAGTTCAGCCAGGAGCTCAATTCCCTTTTCACAAGGAAGATCATACAGGTGGGGGGCAAGGATCTTAATATAGGCAACCTTGTGATAATGGGGACGTCCAACATATCAAGGATGATGCTTGACAATTTCGTGAGCAGGTCGGGGATACCCCTGGTATTCACAAAATCCTTGTCAAGGGTGGAATACTCAGGTCAGAATTTTGACGTAAGGAACATCTATCTCCTGCATTCCGCGGTTGAAAGGACCTTGGGAAGCTCCAAGAAGGCGGACGAGGTAATAAGCGCCATAATAAGCGATCCGGGCCTTTCAGGGAAGATCGCGGATGTGGAGTTTTACGAGTTTGCGAGAAGCGCAAAGAAGCTTGAGAAATACATAAGATCTGCAGGGGCGGGGGCGCAGACATCGGAATACGTAAGCGCAGCCGCATCATACATAGATTCCATAGGCATGAGGAATGCCGAGATGGAGAAGCTGAAGAAGGGTGATTCCATTGGCTAAGAATATTCCAATCTCTGAAATAAGGGACATCGTCCTTGGCCTTGACAGCAAGGAAAGCATAATGATCCCGAACAAGATAATGTCCGAATCAAGGGCCAATGCCGAGAGATATCCCCAGGCCTACAGGTTCCTTGCAAAAAAATTCCTCGAGTATGTTGAAGCCAAATACGGAAAATCCGTTGACACTGATATCTTCACCTATCTGTTCACAAGGTCATTGGTGCCGTTCTGCTCCGAATCATTTGTAGAATACCTGGGAAAGAACAATACAAAGGCATGGGGCGAGGTAAAGGAAATTCTGGACAGCTTTGCGAAACCGCAGGAATACTCCATAGGAATGGACGAATTCGTGGCAGGCAGGTGAATTCCGATGCAAGCCTCCAAAGGTGGAATGATCGATTCCGGAATTCCCAAAGAGGCAGGCATGAGGAAGGCATTGTCAAAAGGCCTTGTGGAAAAGAAGAATATTCTTGAAAAATCCATAAGGAGGTTCTCGGACTACAGGGCATTCTGCGAAATCTGCAATGGCTATGACGGGGATGTGGTGAAGGCATTCGACCATTGCAAGAAGGAGGCCATGGAAACCGCAGAACAGGTTGCCCAGACCGCATTCACTGCAAGGATAAACAGGGAGAGCTTCATTTCCGCTGTTGACAAGTTCTGCAACGACTCATTTTCGCTTGTTTTCGCATTGGTCCTCATGGAGGGAAGCCAGCTTGAGGACAGCATATACTCCAAAAAGCTGGAAATCGCGCTTGCCAAGAAAGGCAGGAGCATGCTCAATTCCCTGGGAGATTATCAGGACCTCCTTGATCCCAAATCAACAAGGGAAAGGGTGCTGGAAACCGCAATCCTTTTCAGGAAGGAGTTCCCGGATGCGCTTTCAGGAAAGCTGGAGACCTTCATATCAGAGATGGGCGAAGGCAAATACGACGATGTGCTTGGGGAGATATCCAGGACATACGGCGCATCGGGGGTGGGGGAGATTGTCGAGTTCCAGCCTTATTTTTTCGTCAATTACAGGCAGAACGCCATATTCGAGACAGTCACGCTGGCCCTGCTCAACGCATACAAGGGAAAGGAGAAAAACAGCGAGCTGATCGGCATGTTCAGCACGTCAGGGCCGGAGATATTCATGTATCCCGCGCTTTTTGCGCCCTCCTTCGGGACTGACGAGCTCATGAGGTTCAGGAGCCAAAAGGGAATGGAGGAGTTCAAGCCCGAGCCTGAGCTGGACACAGTGCTTTCGGAGATGGACGTATGGAAGGATGTGCCTCTAAGGGACAAGGCGATGATGACCTGGCAGATCGGAAGCATAAAGGACGCCCTGATACAGATGCCTTCGGCAAACATCGACATAGCCAACAGGATAGCCGAGCATGAGATACCCTTCAGGGACATTCGCGGATTTGTCTTCAAGAGGATGATCGAGAAGAAGATATCCCCTGCCCTGGACGTCATTCCTGCAGGGTGCCATTTAAGCGATGCGGACAGGGAAAGGGTTGCCCAGTCCTCAAGGACGGTCCATATAGGCATAAACGACACCTTCTCTGAAACCGAGGCCGGAAAAAGCATAAGCATGCTGTTCCATGGATGGAGCGACAGGACAAGGGTGACAAACACAATTGAGAATGCCCTGGCATGCACAGACGGCCAGTACATCTACACATTCCCATACTATTCAAGGATGCCCACAAAGGATATGAACCTTTATTTATTGTTTAATATTGAAAGGCATGAGATAGGCCATATCATAGACGGCTCATTCAACTATGAGCTTGGCCAGAAGCCAAGCATAAACCTCTTCTCTGCGCTTGAGGCCAATCCTGTCCATGCCGAAAGGTACGGCCAAAAAGGGGAAAAGGAGATAAGGGCTTTCCAGGATTTCCTCAATGAGGTCATGGAAATGACCGAAAGGAAGATGGATTCCACCAAGGATCATGGCAATCGCATGAGCCTCAAGATGCTTTACCATAGCATAGCGTCAACAGTGGATCTTCTTGCAGGCGACAAAAGATACAAGGACAGCAAGTATGTGGGGCTTTTCGCATCCAACTTCGGCCAGGGGTATTTCCAGTCTGTCGAGAATATCCTAGACGACCATAGGGTAGACAGGCTTTTCTTTGAAGGCAAAGGCAGGGATCCTGTGCTTTACGAGACAGATGACAGGGATGTTTCCGAGCTGAGGAAGATCTATCAGGTGGCCACATACATGAGGGCTCTGCAAAGGGCGGTCTCCATCCATAATTCCAGCAAGGACTCCGACAAGAAGTCCAATGCCGCAGAGACGCTTTTCCTGAGGGCGATGCTGGACAAGGATGCGTTCGACACCCTTTTGGGCAAAAGCGTGGATCCTCTTTTCGGGGACATCTGCAACGCTGCCCTGTCAAAGGCTTACCATGGCGAGGACACCCCGCGCAGGATGAATGACGTGTTTGGGGCAACAATGGAGTTCATGGCGCTTTCAATAATCTTTGATGAGTCAATACAGCCTCCGAAAGTCAGCAGGAGCGGAAAGGGTAAATCAGGCCAGGGAAAAGGAGGCCAAAGCCAGGGCCAACCGAGGCAAGGAGAGGGAAGCCAAAGCCAGGGCAAACCAGGCCAGGAAAGATCCCCTGGCAAAGGGGAACAGGGAAAAGAATCCCCAAAAGAGGGCGAAAAAGGGGATCAGAAAGGATCTGGAGGGGAAAACAGGACTCCCGGATCATCCCAGGAAGGGGGCAATGCCGACGGCCATATTGACAAGAAAGGGGATGGCGAAGTGATCATCACCAGGCCAGGCTCAAGGGAAGAAAACAAGGGAGGAGTTATAATAGAAAAGGAAGAGGGCATTTTCGAGACAAAGGAGCTTAGGGCGTCAAAGGTGGAGATGTTCAAGCAGTTTTTCATGGACCTGAGGGTCGACAGGATAAAGGTCATGAGGGAGCTTGGGAGAAGGGGGTCGAAGGCAGACGTCGGCGAGCTTATCAAGTTCATGCACGAAAGGGGATCGAAAGAGGCAAGGTTCCTTGAAAAGAGGCTCTATGAGAAAGGGGCCGGAAGCAACCTTGAGGCAAGGCCCATAGACATCTATATAGGCATAGACACAAGCGGCAGCATGAAACAAGATCCAAGGCCTGAAAACTACAAGACAATTGCGCTTGAGCTGCTTGCAGGATACAAAGAGGTGAAGGCCGAGATGATGGAGTCAAACATAACACTTCGTTTGATTTCGGTTGCATCAGAAGGGGAAGGAACCAAGATAAAACCCTGGGACGCAACCAATGAGCTTGGGGTTGAAAGGACTAGGGACGGATACAGGGTATCTTATAAGTTCACTGAAATAGGCGGCGGCACAGAACTTCCTGAGATGATAGGCAAGTTCCAGGAATTCGTTGCGGAGATAAAGAACAACACCGTAAAGAGCATAGTTTCAGGAAGGAAGGTCATGAATCCCTCGGTGCTTATTCTCTATATAACAGATTTCGGGGACAACAGAGGGGATCTTGAGGGTGTTGTCAAGGCAACGTCTCAGTTCGGGGACTTTGCTGAAAAGTACAGGCATGATTCAAAAACGATCAATTTCGATTCGAACGAGGCGGGGATAGCGACAGTCTTCGTAATGCCAGACACCCAAAGCGACAATGACGAAATAGAGGAGGCAGTCAAAAAGGCGACAGGCGGATGCTCAGTAAGGTTCCATGGTGACAACGAGAAGGACCTGATAGACGCTCTGCACAAGGTAAGGCCCGTTCTCGAAGGCCTCAAGGCAACCAATATCGTGAAGCCTTGATTCAGGAAGAGATACATTCCCTGAAGCTGGATAGGAACTCCTTAACATTTTCTTTACCCACCAATTCCTGCAGTTTTTTTATAGACCTGAGGAATGCGGCCGTTCCTCTTTGAAAGGATTTTTCGGCAATCTCAGCTAAGGTCTTGACAGTCCAACCTACTTTTTTAGTCTTCGCGTTCAAGTCCGCTCCTTTTTCAATCAGGAAAGCGCATGTTGAGATTTTTCCTGATTCTGCGGCAATCATGAGCGGAGTCAGGTCATTAACGTCCTTTGCTTCGATGCTTGCGCCCTTTTCAAGCAGCAAAGCGCAGGTTGGGGTGTATCCGGTCGATGCGGCATGCATGAGCGCAGTCCTGCCGTCATATCCAGAACCTTGTTTACATCTCCTTGTATCGATATCCGCGCCTGCCTTCAGCAGCCTTTCAATCCTTTCCAATTTTCCCTTTTTTGCGGCTTCGATCAGCATCTCATCGAGCCTCCTCTGTTTTTCGGGGCTAATTTTTCTTTTCTCGGTTGATAATTTCCTTTTTTCCAGATTGAGCTGCTTGGTTGAAGTTTCTGACATGGAACCGCTGAGCCTCTGGACCATTCAGACACCACCTGAGATGCATTCCCTTAAGCTGGACATGAAAGCCTTGAAGTTTCCTTTGCCCATCGATTCTTGCAAAGACTCCATTGAC